>JAQXFJ010000256.1 GCA_029250385.1 Candidatus Poseidoniaceae archaeon
CTTCTTTTCCTTGCTTAATTGCTGTTTGACAATCGTCTTCCCACTTTGCTAATCCTTGCTTGTCTAATATTACTCCTCCTTCACCTCTTAGCGCTTCAGTTATTAGGTACGGTCGATCATTTTTGACTGTTAAGGCAGTAGGATGGAATTGAATAAAAGCCATATCTTTTACTGCCGCTCCGCATCGGTAAGCCATCGCCACGCCATCTCCTGTGGCGACTCCTGGATTAGTTGTTTTAGACCATAATTGCCCAACTCCTCCTGTTGCTATAATGACACTATCTGCCTTGATTGTAATCACTTCTGTAGATTTTTGATCTAGACACCAAACTCCACATACTCCTTTTTCAGGATTGCCATAATCTCTTTGGACCAAATCTATTGCTAAGGTGTTTCGCATCAAGGTAATGTTGTTATGGTTCTTTGCAGCTTCACTTAGCGCTCGTTCTATTTCCCGTCCAGTAGCATCTTTGGCATGTAAAATTCGACGTTCAGTATGGCCTCCTTCTTTGGCCAATTTAAAATCTCCTTGCTGATTCTTTTCAAACTGAACACCTATGTTAACAAGTTCAAATATACATTCAGCAGCTCCTTCTATAACTTCTCTGACCATGCTTTCATTGCATAATCCATCTCCTGAGGTCAAAGTATCCTCAATATGAGATTCCTTGGCTCCAATATCCGTTTTATCTAGGATACCAGCAATTCCACCTTGTGCCCAATTGGTGGAAGAGTCTTTCAGTCGCTGTTTTGTAATGACTGTGACCTCATGTCCAGCGTTGGCTAATTTGAGTGCTGAAAACAATCCAGCAATTCCACTACCGATAATCGCAATGTCTGACATGGTAAGCAAACTTACCGAAATGATGCTTCCTTTTCAATTGTTTGAGCGATAGACCTATCAAATCAATTCAATGTGGATTAGCATGGGCAGCATAAGGCGCAATCTCGCGACCATCATTGGCTTCTCTATGGTCGCCTTTGTAATTGCGAACGTCCAATTTGGCTTGGTTGCTCCACAAATCATCGATGGGGCAGATACTTCAAAGGTTGATGTGCTAAAAATGCTTGAACCTCATTGTGCTATTTCCGAAATCGAGTCAGAATTAGCAGAAGGAAATGACAGCTTCTGTTTATCAGATGCCGGTGAATGGAATGGAGCTGATTTATTATTGATTGCTGAAGGGGTATTCATGGTTTTTGTTGGTAGATTCAAATTTCCCCAACAAGGTAGATGGGCAAAACGAGTTAGAAGGTTGGCATTTATTGGCGGTTGTTCGTTATTTTGTCTTGCCATTTTAGATCGATTAGAGATTTTACCAAGGTCAGTAGGCTCTGAAGGTATTGCTGAATTAATACCGCTAGAAGTTTCACCATTATTTGTTCAAATAGGTATGGCAATTATTGGGGCATTCATGATGCGTGGCCCTAAGTATTGGGAGGCTGAAGCTGTTGATTTGACCAATAAGAGGCTAGAAAGTCGCCGTGCAGTTGCAGACAAATTCCGTTCTAAGTATGGTACTATTGCTAAGCCGTTACCTGAATTGCATGGTAAGCAACAACGAGTTGCCCGATCACCACTAATGCATAGGGACTCGCAGCTATCAATGCAGCGCTCGAAAAGTTCTGTCAAGGTTAGAGCAACCTGCCCCTATTGTGAAGGTGCAGGATGTAAAACTTGTAATTTTTCTGGCACAATTTAGTCTCATTCGGATAAATTTAGCAACCGGTAAAAACGCAGTATTGAGTACTCAACACTAGTATAGTTTAAGACCTTTAGAAATCCGCTCTAAAGAATAAGGTCGGAGTTTATTTCCGCTTGAGGGATTGGGTATGTATCTAAAAGCACTCGAAGTTTCAAATTTCAAATCATTCAAAGGCGAGGTAACAATTCCTCTAGAGAGGGGATTTACGGCAATTACCGGGCCAAATGGTTCAGGTAAATCGAATTGTGGAGATGCAATTCAATTTGTATTAGGGCCTAGATCAAATAAAACCATTCGAGCCCAAAATTCCAAAGATCTGATTTTCAATGGCGGCAATAACAACAAGCCAGCAAGGTCCTGTAATGTCACATTAGTGTTTGCCAATCCGACACTGGATAATGGCCGTCGAAGACTCCCAGTAAATCTAGATGAAGTTAGAATGTCTCGTTCAATCAGACTCACTAAAAGCGGCAATGTTGTAACTAACTATCACCTAAATGACGAGGAGAGTTCACAAAAATCCTTTCACCGTATTCTTGGGGCAGCTAATGCAAGACCCGACGGGTATAACATTGTCTTGCAAGGCGATGTTACAAGTTTAGCAAAAATGACAGCTAAAGAACGTCGGAAAGTACTGGATAGTGTTGCTGGAGTCACTCTATATGATGATGAGATAAGAAAAGCAGACCGTCAAAAACAAAGCGTTGAAGATTATATTGAAAGAATCAAACTACTAGAAGACGGTCAAAAGGCAAGATTAAAGGATCTCAAAAAGCAAAAAGACCTCGCAATGAAAGTAAAGGACTTGGTTGAAGAATTAAACCAATCAAGAATTATTGCATATCAAGCAAATTATGCCAGCCAGTTAGCGGAAAAGCAATACCAAGTCAACGAACAAGCCAGGTATTTGCAAGAAGCTAATGACTTGGATGTGCTGGTAAAAGAAGGCTCGAAAAAGCTGCTTGCTTTAGACGACCAAGTTGGCGAATTACAGAGGCAAATAGAAGAATTAACCGGCGGAGAAAACAAAGGACTCAATAAATTAATTTTTGACCTGCACTTGAAAATTGATACCAATAAAGATCGTATTTCAGATGCTGAAAGCAAAGACTCAGAGGATAAAAATGATCTTACAGGGCTAAATGAGCAATTAGGAATTGCTGCATCTGCATTAGAAGAGTTCATTCAAACCTTAGATTCAGCACAAACCGACCTTGAAACATCCAAATCATCCCTAAAAGAGGCAAAATCTGAAGAATTAAAAGTACAAGAAATAATGGAATCATCAGGAGATGAGAGCGCAAAGTTTTCCCAACAACTAACTAAACTATTGGCTGAATTAGGTTTGGCCAATGAAAAATTAAACGCAGCACAAACAGAGGTGAATCGTACTGCTGCACAAGCAGAAATAATCTCTGAACAATTGTCTAATGCACAAGGAGAGTCAGAAGAAAACCGATTGTTACTTGGAGAATTAGAATTGCAAGGCGAAGAATTCACCGGTCCTAATCAAACAGTCGACCGGAATAAGTTGTCAAAAGATTTGATAAATGCTCAGAGGAGTGAAGGTAAACTAGTTGAAGAATCCCAATTGATAGAAAATAAACTTCGAGAATCTGAGAGGAAGCGTGAACGATTACGGGCTGAGATGGAAACCTCTTCAGGGGCTAAAGGAATGGCAGGAGGTGCTGCAGCAATTATTGCCGCTAGAGATAACGGTGAACTCACCGGTATTATCGGCAGTATCGCAGAATTATGTGCACCCGTTGATTCGTCTCATGATAGCGCTTTAGCCACAGCAATAGGTGGTGGAATGACTTCGATTGTTGTCCAAAGCGATGAAGTTGCAGCCAGGGCAATAAAATGGCTTGCTGAAAGAAGGGCAGGAAGGGCAACTTTCTTGCCACTGAATAAATTAAACAGTAACAGAACCGCAGGGAAAGCCTTAATGGTTTCTAAGAAGCCAGGAGTAATTGGTTTTGCTCATGAACTATTAGATTACGATCCGAAAATCGATATAGCAATCAAATTTGTTCTTAGGAATACTTTGATTGTTGACTCCTTATCTACGGCTAGAAGTAACATGGGAGGCGTTAGATTAGTCACTCTGCGTGGTGATGTAACTGAAGCAGGTGGAGCCATGGTTGGAGGTTCAAAACGCAAAATGTCGGTATCTTTTGGTGGCGGCATAAAAGGTGCTAGCGAAGTTGAAAAATTATCTTCTGAAATCAGCAAATTACAACTTATGTCCGAAACAGTCAATGCGGCATTATTAGAGGCTAGAAGAGAGCAGCAAAGGCTACGTACAAAAATCAATGAATTGACTGATAGCGACCACGCCGTAAAATTACAAGAATGGAGGGCTGAACTTAAGCAAGCCAAATCAGTCTACAATAAATCATTAGGCGAGATTGCTACAATTGAAAAGAAGTTATTAGACCTTGAAGGATTAGCAGCAAGTCATATCGATGAATTAGATGATGCTCAGTCTGTCGTTGCAGATTTTGAATCAGCAATTGTAGAGGCTAGAGCACAACTTGAATCTGCAAGTCCTGAGCATCTCAAAGACCGAATGCATGCAGCGCAAATGAAGCGACTTGACGCTGAAGGCACCATGTCAAAGGCTCTAACAGCATTAGAGAGTGGTTCTGAGCACAAAGATTTGCTAAACCAAAGAGTGCAAGACTTAGAGTCAAGAATCAGCAGTATCAAACATTCAATTATCGAGAGAAGCGAAATGATTGATAATTTACAAGCTGCAATTGCCACAGATTCAATTGACCTAAAGGATAAGGAAGAAGAAAGAACTCAACTACTAGAAGAGAACAAAGGCCTTGAGGATGAAAGACTCCAGCTTGTTGACGAAAGAGCAAGCTTAAGAACTGAGTTACAGCAAAAATCTACTGATTCGCAATCTCGCCGGAGACTCAGTGATGAACTTTCAAGATCTATTGTCAATAAAGAAATGGCAATTAATGAGCTATATCTTGAAATGCAGAGCAACGGTGTAGAACCAGCTCAATCAGATGTTACTTTACCCTCAGTTGGGGATGCAGACAAGAAGGTTAGGACGCTTGAAAGAGCAATGGAGCGTCACGGGCCTGTAAATATGCTTGCTATAGAACAGTATGCTGAGTGCGAAGAACGTCTCAATTCAATGAAGGATGAATTCAAGCAATTACAAGCTAGAAAGCTAAATCTTGTTGATATTACCGAGCAACTAGAGAGTCAAAGAAAGTCCAAATTAGTGAAGGTACTGGATAAAGTGAATGAAAACTTCAAGAAGTCATACAAAATTTTGAGCGATGGTGGAAAAGGTGAATTGTATCTAGAAAACCCGGATGAACCATTCAAAGCAGGTCTAGAGTTGTGGGCTAAACCAAAGGGTAAATCATCTAAGGTCAATCGATTACAATTATCTGGTGGAGAACAATCAATGGCTGCATTAGCATTGATATTCGCCATTCAAGATTACGATCCAAGTCCATTTTACTACTTTGATGAAGTTGACCAAAATCTAGATGCGGTAAATGCAGAATTAATTGCTAAGATGTGTCGTCAGAGGAGTAAGAAAGCACAATTCATCATGGTTACTCTAAGAAAGGTATCCTTGAGGCTTGCTGACCACCATATCGGTATTACTCATGGTGGAGATGGCTGCAGTAGAAGAATTGTCGACTTTGATCGAGAAAGAGCCATTGAATTGAGCGAGATTGAATCTGCCAAGGATAATCCGCTTGATGAAAGAATCAATGCTATTAAACTTGAAAAACAGCTTGAAGCTGATTCTAACATGCCAACAGTTCCAGAGGCTTTGCCCCCGCCCAGTAGCCTTGGTGGGTTGTTAAACTATACTAAGGATGATGAAAGTGAAGATTCATCAATAACAAGTCTTGCAGATAGAGCTAGTGAGATGACTGAAGACATTGAAGAGCGACAAGAATTGGTTGAAGCTATAGAAGCAATTAATCAAGAGTTAGAGAAAGAAGGCGACTTGGAAATAAATGAATAATTTTGAGGTGATGGCTTGTCAACAAAACAATCAGTACTGGATAAATGGTTTCTAAGGCAGGACATCATTAATCAGTTACTCGAATCAGGAGAAGAATCAGAAGATGCACTAAAGTTTGCTGAGCGAATTATGCCAGTAGTTGAGGCAGAAGAGTCTGAATATCAATCACTTGATGACCCATTTGACAGGTCTGTAGCGTTAGTATTATCATTAGTTAAAGACCAAGAACTCAACCCATGGGACATAGACCTGTCCACCTTTTTGAAAGTATTTACCAAGCGGGTTAGGTCAGAATCAGATAAACTGAATTTGCCAGCATGTGGACGTTTGATTAGGATGGCTTGGGAAGTATTGAATCAACAAGCAATTGTGTTATTTGACAGGGTACAAAGCATGGATCAAGAAGAGGACTGGGAAGATGATGTTGATTTCGGCTGGGAGTCGGATTATGATGACCAGGATTATCTTTTTACTACCTCAATTCTAGAGGGTGATGTACAACAATTACTTCCATCGTTATTTGATGAAAGAATACGTAGAGATGAAGGACGACCAGTGACTTTGGGTGAACTTCTGTCTGCCTTCAAAGATGCTGCTGAGGATGCTGAAGAATTAAAAATTCGTGAGGAAAACAGAATTGCCCATCAAGCAGAATTAGGGGATTATCTAAACAACGTTGGTAGTAGGATGCATAATGAAGATTTGGAAGGTGATATCTATAGATGCTGGTCTGCTCTTAGGAGTGCTTGCCAAAAATCGGGTTCCTCAAAAGTGAAAGTAACTCAAGTAATGGCTGAATTAAATGATATCCTGCTGGCTGAAAATGGCCATATTGAACAAGGCTATCAAGAAGAATCAAAAGTGGCTTCATTCATTGCTAGTTTGTTCTTGACTCATCGGGGATTTGCTTTGATTAGTCAAGATGAAGTGCCTTATGGCGACATAATGTTGGAAGATTTATGGCCTAACGTAATAGGATTTAAAGAAATAAAAGAAATCATAGAAGATAAAAAGGAAGTTCAAAGTAACTCTTTTGATAAAGAAGAGACTGGTTCAGTACAATTTGCAAAGCGTAGAGCTGAAAAATTGCGAGTAAAAGAAGAGAAAGCAAAAAAGCAATTAGAGCAAGAGCAAATGCAATCACCAGTTGAAGATGATTTACCAGAACATGAATGGTTAGTAGAGTAAGGATTTGATTACATGTCAGAAATACAACTTGATACATTACTCGAAGCAACACTGTTTGGTGCTGGAAGGTCAATGACCGTGGCTGAATTATGTCATTCGTTAGGATATGATGAGGAAGAGATGTTAGATTGCTTATTTTCGTTACGTTCAACGCTAAAAAGACGTCGTGGCGGGGCTTTACAAATCGCCGAAGTTGGCAATAGGTGGGCAATCGAAGTTAAACCCGAGATCGCTAGCCATTTGCCTAAGGGTGCTAAGACGGATCTGCCAAAGAAATTACTCAAGGCAGCATCACTAATCGCTTATCATCAGCCAATGTCCCAATCAAGACTAGTCGAATTATTAGGTCAGAAAGCGTATGATTATGTTAGGGAATTGGCACAATATGGCATGATTGACCGCCGTAAAGACGGTAATACGAGGAGATTAACTACCACAAGAAGATTCTCTGAAGCCTTTGGTTGCCCATATACGGACAGGAAAAAAGTCAAAGCTTGGTTCAGAGAACAAGTCCAAAACACAGGTATTCTTGATGAGTTAGAAACAAAGGATGTTCTAAAAAGTGAAACCGAGTATCAAGGAACAATTCAAGAGACATTAGAATTTGAACAAGAGTGACTATTCTTTTCTTAACTCTTCTAATATTTTCTTTACTGCAGTTTGAGTTTTAGGTCCACTGAGTGCTTGTAACCTTGAAGCGACAATCTCAATTTCATCACCTTCTGCTCCAGCACTTACCGCCATATTTCTAGAATGCAACTTCATATGCCCGGCTTGAATGCCGTTGGTTGCAAGTGCTCTAAGGGCTCCAAGGTTTTGAGATAGTCCGGCAGCACAGATTATCCCAGCCAACTCATTTGCCGATTCAGCACCTAAAATTGCAAGGTTTGCTCTTGCTGTTGGGTGAACTTTGGAAGCGCCTCCAACAATCCCAACAGCCATTGGAGTCTCTATACTTCCAACCAAGTTTCCTGAATCATCTACTGACCAATTAGTCATTGAAGAATAATGGTTGCTAGAGTAAGATGCCCAAGCATGACAGCCAGCCTCAATAGCACGCCAGTCTTGTCCACAGGCTACAGCAACACTGCTAATTGCATTCATCACTCCTTTGTTGTGTGTAGTCGCTCTAAATGGGTCACTGACGGCAAAATGATGTGCTTCAATTATTCCTTTAATAACCTCAAGTCCATTTTCTCTGGTTCCGTCATTAGCTATCTCTTCGGGAGTGAAAGTCGCAGAAACCCTTGCTAATCTGTGGGCGGCTAGGTTTGAAAGTATTTTCAAATGCACTCTCCCTCCAGTCATTCTTTCGATTTCAGGTGCAATTAATTCTGCCATTGTATTAACTGCGTTAGCTCCCATAGCGTCTCTACAGTCAACAATAATGTGTAGGATGAGCATAGGGCCTGACATAGTTTCTATGACTCTAGTTTCAATCCTCTTGCAACCACCTCCCAGTTTTATCATTGTAGAAGGCAGGCTATTGCATAAATTGATAATGTTGTCCTTTTCTTCATGTATACTTTTCATAGCAGTTTCTAGATCATCAACATCTAAAATTTGCAACTGGCCAATCATTAGAGGGCCGTCATTTTGCGTCCGAAACCCACCATTTTCTAGACATCTTTTGGCCATGTTCGATGCCGCAGCAACAACGCTAGATTCTTCCAGGCAGAACGGAATAAGGTAATGCTTACCATCAATAACAAAATTTGTCGCTATTCCTACTGGTAGAGACATAGTTCCAATGACATTTTCAATCATTCGATCAGCGGCATCGTCGTCTAATTCACCATTATTGGCCAGTGCTGTTACATGTTCGTCAGAAATACCAGATAGTTTTTGAACCAGTTTTCGTCGTTCTTCTACAGCTAATTTGAAGAAACCGCTTAATCGACTATTCTCTACTGGCATGTTCTCACTGTTGTTACCCATGTCGAGTCTGCAAATAAGCAATGGGTTGTATGTGAGTCGAATTAACGCTATTAACGGTTTTATTAACGCGTTAACAATACGTTAAAGGTGCGTTATTTGGGCTAAGATAGGCAGTTGAATAAACGGATTGACGCGAGATAACGGGTTGTAAAGGTCTTGATTATGGTGAAGTATCAAATACCCTCTTGGTTGATGCGCCTACATGCGTGTAGAAGGGTTGCAATTTGATATTCCGGAGTTAGCATACAATCCCTTCTCAACTAGTCCGCTAGAAAGTAATCAATCCGACTTGTATGTTGGTAGACTAGGAGTTAGGAGAAGAATCTCGCAAAATATCACTTTTCGGTCAAATCGTAGTATACTGATGGTGGGCGAACTTGGAAGTGGTAGAACATCCTTACTTCGTTGTGCGGGTGCAGAAGCTCCAGTGTATGTTCATATTGACCACATTTCGGCATCCAAACCCGATGAAAGCCTGCTACATCGTATGTATTCTAGTCTTGTTGGGTATGATATCCCGGAAAACTCAGTTGAATTAGTCAATAAAATGGTAGATTTTTCACGGTCCTTTAACAAAAAATTACCGTTAATTGTAATTGATACTCCAAATGTTGAGGGGAGTATACTCTCTGTTGCACTCCGTGACGTATTGCCGTCGCTAGAACGTTTACAGGCGGTAATTGTCGTGGTTGTTGAACCAAAGCAGAGGATGAATATCCCAGATTATTTACTTAATACGTTTGCTAATGAAGTCAGCATTAATTCACTTACCATAGACGAAGTGCAAGAATTGGTTGAACGGCGGATTCTATCCGTGACAAATAAAGCATTCAATCTAACGTTTGAAGATGCTAAAGTGATTCATCAAAAAACAGCTGGGATTCCAATTGAAATAGTCAAATTCATGCGTGATGCAATAGATAATATGATGATGAAGAATGATGGGATTGAAGTTTTGATAAATCATAATACTGAAGATCGCGAGCCAGATGTGATTGAAAAAGCTGAATATGATAAGGAAGTGATCGAAAATATTGAATCTCTAAATCCAGATCAATCAATAATCGACGCATCTATGCCTTGGGATGAGAGAGAAGAATTAAGCGATTTGACTTCACAAATGGAAACAACTAACCCATTTGGTTTTGAGTTGGACTTAGACGAATTATCTGAATCTCAACAATTCGATGAAGACGTACAGGAGCACACATTCTCAGCTTTTCCATCTAACGATGATACTATTACTGAAACAGTAAAACAACGTCCTTATATCAATGCAGGGGCATTTGGTGGACTGTTAGGTCGAACAAGAGACTTTGACGACAAAGAAAAGTCAGCACCCGGTATTATGGTCAATGAGATGGAAACTCAAGGTGCAGAACTTTGGGTGTCTAAGGATCTAGTGGAAGTCGAAGAAAAAATAGAATTTTCTGCTGAAGACTCTGCGGAATTAATTCATGATGAAATTGGAATTGACATAAGTGAAGATTTCTTTGAGTTGCCAGAACCCCATAATATGCCTGGTAATGGTGGTTATGATGCGAATCAAAATCTTGGTGTACTGTCAAATAAAATTGCTGCCTTATTAGCCTCAATGGTGACAAATAACACCGTTGGAGGTATTCCAGATACAAGTTCCAATCGATTTGTGAGTGCGTTGATGAGCCTGTCAAATCAAAACTTTTCAGCAAAAACAGATTATCCGTTAGATTCATTAGCACTCTCTTCCCTAAACTCTAGTGAATCCTATGTGTTGTCTATTGCTAGGTTAAGGAAATATTCTCCTAGTGATAAGGAGATACTGTCTAATCTAGGAATTAAACGCCCTAGATTATCTCAAATAAGTAATAAGTTACTAAAGTTAGGGATCTTAAACGTTAGGATGAAAGGTCGAAGTAGATATTTTGAACTTACCCAAGCAGCAAAAGCGCAATTGATTGCCTGGGGCGTTATTGGAGGTGATGAATAATGACATGGAGCATATCATGGTCATGGCAAGCACCTTCTAGAATTTCTTGCATTGCAGCAGTTGAAGGCGGGGTCGTGATAAGTACTGGCCTCGAATTATACCTCTTAGAATCAGATGGAAGTAAAAGATGGTCAATTAAAACTCCATTTAAGGTTCATTCCATTAATTACAATAACGGTATTTTAGCAGCCTTAGCAGCACATGGATTCTATGTAATATCAACTACTGATGGAAGTATGATTCATGATGGCAGGTCTACTTATGGTGGTTTTAATGATGTCATGAGCAGACCAGGTGGGGGTTGGATTTTATCAGGTAAGGAAGGGCAATTACACTTATTTTCTCATGAGGGAATTGGAATCAAGCGATTTGAAACAGGCAAGGTTAGAAGATTAGTAGGCTGGTTAGACAGAGAACATATTCTTTGGCAATCTGATGATGGCTTGCTATGGTGTGGTCGATTAGGGAATAATTATGCCAAGAGATGTTTGGAGGACCGAACTTGGAGTTGGGTTTCTAGACTCGATAGTGGACGCTTGGTACTTCAGACAAGTTCTGGTGAGATTTGGGAAGGTATACCTCATCCATTTGGCTGGGACCATATTGAAAAATTACAATCTGATTCTTTAGAACCAATGGAAGGTATTCGTTGTGGAGATGGATGGTGGATTCTTGGCATTGAAGGCTTACTATACCATCTTTCAAATTCTTCTGATAGTGAAAGCAGCCAACTAGGTAATGAGATGGATTTAGGAGATTTGTTGACTAAAATCACTAATGATAGTATGGTTACTGCTACTAGAAACGGTTTAATCCGTCTATGGAAAGCACCTCATCTGGCAAACTCGGAACGTGAAAGTCGCTACCAAGCAGCAGCTGAAGCAGCATTAGCCAGAGATTGGGAAGAACGTAAAGCAATATTCACTAGAGCCCAGCAAGCAGAAAATGAAGGAAGATTATCACTTGCTGTTGAATTATACCAATCATTGGGAAGGCAAGAGGATGTCAAGCGATTGTTAAAACGGCAGAAGGAGGATGGAGAATGACCGATATCAATGACAAAATTAGCGAAGAAAAACTAACCCATTATTTGAATTTGACCAAAGAAGCCCGTAAAAAGGCCACACCTATTCATGAAAAGGGTACTGAACAAGACGATATGTTAGCAGTTTTACTTAGGATGGCAGATGATTATACTAGTGATGCACAACACTTCATGAATGTGGGTGACTACATTAGAGCATACGGAGCAATAAATTATGCCCATGCCTGGATCGATGCAGGGGTTAAACTAAGGTTGTTAGACGGTCATGGTGATGACCGCTTATTCACTCTACCTTAAATGTTCTATAGACCTTCTATCAGGTTTAGATGGTTACTTTGAACGACTTCAATTACATCAATACCAGATTTGAATAATCGCATCTTTAGATTTTTGTCGACCGTCAAAACAGCTAATTTCTGATTTACTGCTAAATCATAAATAATATCATCAGTGTGCCTTAGGTCATTTGAAAGGTAAGTTATCTCGGTTGATTTCTTGGCTAGTAGTTCAAGCATTAATGTGTTTTTCCTCGCCCGATTAAGGTTTAACTTCTCAAGTTCGCCCGTTACTTCAGGAAGAGTAATTAATTCAAATGTGCCAAATAAATGTTCTAATTCAATTTCAAAATTAATTCCAGCATCAATTATAGCAACCCAGCCACACGCATCGATGATGATTTGCTGAGTCATTATACCGCCTATTGTATTATGCCGTATCCAATTAACCGCCAACGTGAACCGATTCTTCTTGAAAGAGAAACACGCTCTCCAGAATCAACACAGATTGGTAATCTTAATTCTAATGCAGTTCTAGTCTTTTCAGCATTTCTAGTAACTCCAACAGATGTCGCAGTTGCTACATTAATCATCAACATTTCATTATTTCTTAGAGGTTGAATTTTCTCTGGTTTATCTAGGTCTGAAGAAACCATTGATTCCATCAAGTGAACTGATATTTCTAAAGCAGACCTCACTTCAGGCAGTTCGCCTTCGAGTGAGACAACTTGTCCTGATAAATTATCTGAAGTAGTGATTGATGGATCAAGTTTAGTTGCAAGCCCACAAAGGCCTCCAGCATGCATTTTTTCTAACGCTAAACCACCGCCCTGCATACTTGTGACAGTAGCAGAAATCGGTTCCCATCTAGTTTTTGAACCTTGTTCAATTTTTCTTCCAGGGCCAATTTCGACCTTGTCGCCAATTTTAAATTCGCCCCTGACAATACTTCCGCCAATCACTCCACCGAGCAGTTTTGCAGGTCTAGTTCCGGGTCTGTTAATGTCAAATGATCTTGCAACATGCATCAATGGCTTTTCCTTTTCATCACGCGCAGGTGTTGGGATTGTGTCCTCTATGGCACCAATAAGAATATCCAGATTAACGTCATGATGAGCAGATACAGGTATTATTGGTGCATTTTCTGCCACCGTACCGCTCAAAAATTCCTTAATTTCTTGATGAGATTCAATCGCACGTTCTCGACTGACTAAATCGACCTTATTTTGAACAACTACAATATTTTTGATACCAGACATATTCAATGCCATCAAGTGTTCTCTAGTCTGAGGTTGTGGGCATTTTTCGTTAGCAGCAACCATTAACATTGCACCATCCATAATTGAAGCGCCAGTAATCATGATTGCCATTAATGTCTCGTGGCCAGGTGCATCGACGAATGAGACTAC
>JAQXFJ010000280.1 GCA_029250385.1 Candidatus Poseidoniaceae archaeon
GGTTAAATTATGTGTTTGTCTTATTTTACTATAATGTTAGAGATTCAATGTCCTCATTGCGATAAAAATATTGAATTAGAAGATGGAATCTCAGGAAAGTTTGATTGCCCATATTGCCACAATGAGTTTATCTGGGGGAATTCGGTAAAAACCAAACAAATTTCAAATCACCACACCAATCATCACGAACCTATGCCCCTTGGATTTAAGATACTATTCGGAATGATAGTTGGTCTAATTCTGCTAGTAATATTTGGATATTTATTTTTGTTAATGATTTTCGATGGAGTATGGAGTTGAGAACCATAAGGATTCACAGTCGATTAAATTTGCAGGGTCGTATCTGTCTCACCCACCACCACCACCACCGTGTCCACTATCACTGCTGTGATAAACATGGTATGAGTTCAATGTGTGACTATCGCTGAGAATCGCTTCAGAAATTACAAACAGTGAGCTACTACGTCCCTTTGATGAAGTTCTGATGAACTCAATCCAAGCTGTATACTTGCTAATTGGATCAAAATATTGAGTTCGAGTATACTTTTCATTTGCCTCAGGATTGATAAAATCCATTATAATTTCTCCAAGGAATTTGAGGCAAGGAATAATCGTCAAAAGGCCAATAATCGACATTACCAAGGCCATTATTATGGGTACCTCCGAGTCGGACGACAAAGATAATGGAAGCATCAGTAAAAATAATCCTGAGAAAATAGTAAATCCAATGCCCCATATAAGGCCCATTAAAGTACTGAATATGTTTCCAATGGCTGTAAGACCGCGAGATCCTTTTTTTACTTCTAAAACTTGGTAATCTTCTGTTACTGTATGATTAGTAATAGCTTCTAAAAGAGGTTCACGGTGACTTGAAAACCAGTCGAAATTGCCCGAAGATTTAGGCAAGTGTTCGGAATCAAATTCAAAATCTAGATTACAATGAGGGCAAACATACTCATCTTCAAACGGGGCTTCAATAGAAATATGTTCATCACAATGGGGGCATGCAACATCAACAGATTGGGTGACTTTTTTTTCCATTTTTACAATCGCATTATGTGCTACTTCAGGATCTAAATCGTATTCCTCGTGTTTAAACTCTGGAGAATTTGAGTAATTATTACTATTATTTGGCATACGAAGATCAAGCCCGAGTCTTTCCGACCAATACTCAGCTGCGTTGAAATTTTTCTCTCCTTCGTTTGCAGACTTCGTAGTTATAGGCAATGAAACACGCGCACCATGGTCACTACAGTCTAGAAAATAAAACGGTCCTATCCAACTCATTATTCAACGCTGTGTCAATGACTGTATAAGTCTACAACCGACAGATAATAATCATATTACGATAAACTCTAGCAAATGCTTCACTAGAGGCGTATATCGCTTACTGTTAACTTTAGGTCTGAACTCACAAGGATTCTATTCCTTTTTTGATTTAACAAGAGCAGACTTAATTTTTTTTGCAATTCCAATAAGGAGAATCAGGTATGTTAGACTTAAGAAAATCCATTTGAACATGTTGATTCCTGA
>JAQXFJ010000069.1 GCA_029250385.1 Candidatus Poseidoniaceae archaeon
GTTCGTCGATACAGTCGGTGTTGATGAGCATTTGAGAGCTAAGATGGAACGAGTGGTATCGACTTATCTGGTTCTACATATGGATCACGGCGGTGGAAATCTGTCAACTTTTACGGGTAAATCAATTGCGTCAGGAAAAGCCACAGTTTACTCTGCTATTGCCGGTGCAATGAACGCTTTGTCGGGGCCTCTGCACGGGCGTGCCAACCAGTCATGTCTAGAATTCGTCTTGAAAATTGGTACAAGTGATGAAGCAGAAGTGGAACAGTTTGTTCGTAATGAATTGAAAGAAGGCCGCCCTGTGTTTGGATTTGGCCACGCTGTACTGAGTGTAGAAGATCCTAGGGCAACTGCTCAATTCGCAATTGGTGAAGAGATTTGTCCTGATGATGAGAATTTCAAAGTAATCAGAACTTTGCGCAAGGTCGCACCAATGGTGTTGTCGGAAAATAAGAAAATTCGTAATCCTAATGCAAATGTCGATATTGCTAGTGGTGCCTTACTCTACCACGTTGGCCTTACTGACCCAACATACTACACGACCTTCTTTGGTTGGGCTAGAGTTGCTGGTATTGGAGCACAGATAGTTGATGAACGAACAGTGCTAAGGTCGGGTAAAGGAGTTCCAATTTATCGCCCTAAATACTTTGCAGAAGGACAAGAACTTCGTCATATCGAGTGATGATTATTGTAGCACAGGTCTAGCAGTCTTTCCTGAACCCCTATGGCCGATTAATCTGACACTTTCCCATGGTGGTGTGTCTGAAGATTTTTCAACTAATTTATCAACATCAATATTCCAATTCCACTTGCCTTTCCACATTTTAATCAATTCCCGCTTTCTGCTATTATTGCACTCAATCCAAGGGCTTACTTCATTTTCCAACTGTTTTATGACGTCTCTATGTGTGGCATATTCGGCATTCTCAATCAATTTCATTTGTTGAGCATCCAGGGGTTTAGTTGCAGGTTTTTTCCACCTAGCACCATTTCCATTATTGTACCATGTATAGTTGGGGTCTAAATTATCTGTTAACCCAGTTATTCCAGAATTAAGTAATCGATATTCGTACTTGCTATTTGCTGGCCAAACATATACTGGGATTCCAGATTGACAGTTTCTAAAATGGTTTAATTTCCTGCCACTTAACCCAACACTTCGACCTAACAAGGCGCGATTGTAGAATGGTTGAAAATATTCGATAGC
This sequence comes from Candidatus Poseidoniaceae archaeon, assembly GCA_029250385.1. GTDB lineage: Archaea > Thermoplasmatota > Poseidoniia > Poseidoniales > Poseidoniaceae > MGIIa-L1. Next base: position 1,208 of record JAQXFJ010000069.1, read on the forward strand.
ACATGGTACCATTGAGGCACCTCGACTTCTATGCTTATTTATCAATCTCGAAAAAGGCGTGATGAAGTATTGTGGATAAGCCATGAGACGCTTAATTTTACTATGGCCAAATCTTGGTACAACTGGTAATAATTCCGCCCAATGACGTTTTGAGTTTGCTATTTTTACCGATTTGTGCATTTTATTGTGGAAGGCGTAAAACACAGTATTGCCATTTGGAATCGAATATTCATCCAACATTTGTTCAGCTTTTGAAATCATTTTGCTGAGTGTTGTAGTTACTTTACTGCCACCAAAATATCCACCACCTTCCGGAGACTTAGGGTGTGGTCTTTTCAATTCTAAACAGACCATTTTCCCTTGATCTCGCCATTGAGAGATCACCTCATTATCTTGTAGTAATTCATCAAACGAGCAAAAACCGAACTCCCGCAACTCTGCTAGGTCCCAACTTTCGACATATGGGTTGGCATTGTCTAGCAACGATTTTTCCACTGAGACTTTGGAATCGTGGTGAATGATTAACTCCCCATCAGCAGTGATTCGAAGGTCTAGTTCAATACCATCACAAGTAGAAATTCCGTGTCGCAAACTAGCCAAAGTATTTTCCGGGGGTTGTACCCAGTTGCCTGACACGTGTAGGGCAGTCGATGTTGATTCAAAATATGATGTGTCGCTGGTTTGGTTTTAAGTCTTAAATCGGTTGATATAACTCATTGTGGTGAAAAAGGATATATCGGGAAAGGTTTCCATTATACTATGAGTCCATACACTGTCATGATGATGCTAGTGGTTTTTTTCACTCCAGTGGTGTGTTGGCTATTCTCTTTGACTCAACGAGAACATCGAGTGCCACTCAAACAGATGGCGACAGAATTTCATGATAATCGATACTATCTCCACATAATCGGTTATCTCGCTATTGTCAAATTAAAATCGGTAACCGACTTACTAAATGAGCCAATTAAGTCTGAAGTCGGACATTGGACAGATTTTGTTTACAGTATTGAGGGTGAATTAACTAAATCAATCCAAGATTTCTTTGTCAATGACTTACTAACTACCGTACTAAACTTCCATTATTTGTTTATCTACTTGTTTTTGATTTATGTTACTACCGTGTACTTTGCCTATACTGGTGACCGAGATATGACTGATAAAGTCACGATGAACTATTTGCTAATTTATGCTCTTGCAGTGCCATATTATTTGTTTTTTAATGTAGAAGTGACTTCTTCTTGGATTCCTGGAATGGAGGCGTTACTATACCATGACGGGGCTTATTCGGTATTTTATGCGACCCACGATCCTTTAGATAATGCCGTGCCATCACTCCATATTGCCATACCATTTGGTATTTTGATGCTTAATTATTTGCACGTCAAAGAAACTGGTGGCAAAATGAAAGATTGGCGGCATTACAACTACCATATGTTTATCTTGATCAATACTATTCTGTTTATGTTTTCAATCTTATATCTTGGGATTCATTGGTTTGTTGATATACCTCTAGGTATGCTGATTGGTAGTATAGGTGCATTGTTTATCCATCACTTACAACCACGGATGAGAAATGATCACGGTTCATTCCTCAAGGGAATTGACAAAATCAAAGCTAGAAAACACGCAGTCATAGAAGGTGCAATTACCCTTGTGATGTTTACTTTGATTCTCATGGCAATTAACGTTCAAGTAGAAAACTCTGAGGACAGAGTTTCATTCCGTTTAGGTCCTGAAGATTCAACATATGAAATAATCCAGGAACTCAAATATGGTGAAGAGGTTAATTCAACAATAAAAAATCTTGACAACTCACTACTACTAGAAGTGGTACACATCAATGTTGAAGATAGCGCTAAGGCAATGGAAAATGGCTCCATCGATTGGCAATATCTCACTACTTTAGGTGAACACTATCTAATTTATCCAGGTCAAGAAATTTATTTGACCACAGATACTCCACTGTTTTATCATTTAATTGTCATGCACAATCCAAGCAATAATAGCAACGATATTATTGAGGTAAGTGTAGTTAATGATTATCATGATAACCAGATGTGGAAAGCTATCCTCCTGTCTATCCCTTCACTGTGGATGACAGCATTCGTAATTCATCGTTTACAGAGATTGAAATTGAATAGTAAGTCATTTGTCGACTCATCTCCATCTCATCTTTGGCTTGAACAAGAATAGTTTGGATTATCACTAATCATCGTTTGGGGTTGCCATGGCCGACGAGGATCAGTTCCAAAACGCGGTCAAGGGACTTATTGATTCACCTGGCGGCGTCCTTGTTTCTGATATCTCATTATATCTGAAAAGCCGAACGAAATTATTAGTCGCCCTTTTCATAATCGCTGTTGCTGCAGGCTTTTCCCTGACAAAATCCGTGATAAAGTGGCTCATAGCGCCTGAAAGACTACCATTAGATGTCAACATCATTGTCACCTCGCCAATAGAATTCATTCTATTACAATTTCAGATTTCAGTAAGTTTCGGAATAGTTATTATTGGGTTGTTTCTAATGATTGAGGCATTGAGGAAAGGAGTAAACAATGACGCGATTAGACTGCGATTAGCAGAGTTGGAACTAAAGCCACCAAAATTTAGTTTAGCATTTATTACCACAATTGGCTTTACTATTCTATTTGCGTTGGCCGGATTATTATACTCGTGGGAGTTTCTTACTCCAATGATTTTACAGTATCTTACCGAAGATGCTCAAACAGCAGGACTTTCAACGGAGTGGCGCCTTTCAGGGTATGTTGGCTTCATTGTTAATTTAGCATTGGCCTGCGTAATTGGCTTTCAATCACCGGTAATCACTCTGCTAGTCTTACGCTTGGGCGTGGTTACAAGGAGCCAAATCAGTCAATTCCGTAAGCATATTTGGTTTACTGCGTTCGTACTTGGTGCATTTTTGTCACCACCAGACCCACTTTCTTTATTTTTAGTGGCCATGCCTGTAGTGATTTTATTTGAGTTCGCCATGTTGATAGAAAGCATATTCAAGATTTCAAAAACATAACTCGGCCAATGGTATCGCCATACTACCCGGTGTTTGGCCATAACTTTCACCATGGAAGTCAGAACCACAACTTACCGACATTGATTTTTCTTTACAGTGTTGCCAAAGTTCGTAGCGGTAATCATCAGGATGGCTGCGATGAAAGGCTTCAATTGAATCAACACCACTATCAAAGCAATATTCAACTAACTCTTCAGGAGGTATCCCATAGTAAATCGGGTGGGCTAAAGACGTAATTCCGCCGCATTTCTTGACCATTTCCACCGCTTCTTGAATTGTTGGCTTTGGCTGAATTACGTGGCCAGGTAATCCGTCTCCAATCCATAATTCAAATGCTTCATGTTTTGATTCAACATAGCCTTTTTCCACCATAACTTCTGCTAGATGAGGCCGACCAATTGAGCCTCCTGCCTTGCTAGAAACCTCAGAGAATTCAATCGGCATACCTAACTCAGTTAATTTTTCAATCATTTTTCTCATGCGTGGAATTCGATTGTTTTGTAATGGTATCAACCACTCTGCAAAAGTACTACTCCGTGGGTCATTTGATTTTAGACCTGGGAAATAGGCGAGTAGATGCCACGACTTCGATCCCCTGTCGCGATTTCTTAATTCAAGTTCATCAGAATTTGCCGAAAGGCCACATTCGCAGGTGATTTCTACTCCGGGAATAAAATTAATTCCGTGCTTCTGCGCAGCAGCATAAGCATCATTCCAGCCAGCAATAGTATCATGATCGGTTAATG
>JAQXFJ010000290.1 GCA_029250385.1 Candidatus Poseidoniaceae archaeon
CCTAGAAGGTGAGCTTGGAATTGACACGGTCAAGCAAGCAGAAATAATGGCTGAAGTAAGAGATATATTCCAACTACCAGTTGATGAAGACTTTATTCTAGGCGATCATCCAACACTCAATCACTTTACGGCATACATCATAAAAATGCAAGGAGATCCAATTCAAGAACCATCGGCAAGTCAACAAACCGATACTGTGGATCTGCCAGAGCAGTTGGAAATGTCTGAACAAGGTAAATCATCCGACTCCAGCATTTCTTCACAATCTAAAGTCAACCCTTCAGGTTGTCGAAGATGGCAGGTAGAAGTCGAAGAATGCCTAGGTCTAGATGAGCAATTAGCATTGTCGGGAACTGTCGTGGTTACCGATGATGGATGGGGTATTGCTGAGGAATTATGCACTCTTTTGGAGGCTAGAGGGTTAGCGGCAATACGGGTTGGTTTTGAATCAGAAATTCGTGATATGTCAATCCAAGTTGAAGGCACTAGGACCGTGCTACGAGCAGACCCAGCCAATGTAGAACATATTGCGCTAGTTGGTCAAGAATTAAATAAATCAAAAATCTCTGGAGTTGTACACCTAGCGGCGTTAAAGTTAGCAGGGGTAGAATGGGAAGAAGACACTTATCCATCTTCACAAATATCGCTAGCAGGCCATGGATGGTTTGCGCTGCTGAAACAACTCGATGGCCAACTTTCCACTATCGATTCAGGAATAGTGGCCTCGGTGACTACTCTAGACGGCAGACATGGCAACAAGGGTGAACTATTCAATTCCATACAATGTTCAGCAAGTGGTGTGACCAAATCCTACTCATTCGAACAGCCTCATCTTCGAACAAGGGCTCTAGATTTACACCCTGAAATCGTCTTGGATGCAGTTCATGCAGCAGAAATTATTGACAACGACTTGTTTGCAATCGGTGGTGATGTTGAGATTGGCATTGACCGTGATGGCAGACGATGGACTCTTGTTGCCTTTGATGAGCAACTAGAACGCAAACGTGAACCTCTTGGCAAGAAAGATACTTGGTTGGTCTCTGGTGGCGGCTCAGGAGTTACTGCGGCCTCAATCATCGGTGTTGCTGCTGCTAGTACTGACGCTAATGCTCACTTTATTCTCTTGGGCAGGTCAACACTAATTGACGAGGCACAAACTTGGATTGATTGGAGTGAGGAACAACTCTCAGATAGAAAAATGCAGCTTAGAGATGCTATGGTTGCACAGAGCGAAGATGGCAAAATAACTATGGTTGAATGGAATAAAGAGTGGCAAAAGTATACACGCAGTAGAGATGTATTCATCACCCTTGATAAAATCGAAAAGACAGGCAATAAGGCTAGATATTACTCAATCGATGTCATGGATTTGTCTGCGATGATTGAACTTGGTTCAACTCTTAAACGAAAAATAACCGGTGTTGTACATGGAGCTGGATTAGAAGATTCAAAACTAGTGGCTGATAAAAGTCACGAAATATTTGACCGCGTAGTTAGAGTAAAATTAGATGGCTGGAAATCACTGATGTCAGCAGTAGAGGCATCAGGCACCAAGGCGCTCAAATTTGCGGCTTGTTTCACTAGCGTAGCGGGACGTTTTGGTAATGGAGGACAAACAGATTACGCTGCGGCCAACAGTGTCTTAGATGCTGAAATGGCGCGCCTGTCGGCTAGTGGGGAATGTCGGGCTGTCGCTATTGGTTGGACTGGGTGGCAGGATGTTGGCATGGCGACAAGAGGGTCGATTGAAGCAGTATTTGCTGCGGCTGGAATTGAAACATTGGATGTAGCTACTGGCGTTGAAATCTTCGTCAACGAAGCATTGTGTGGCGGTAAGCGCAGGGTTCTTGGTTGTGGCTCATTAGGCCTTATGGATCGTTTTGACAGCTTTAGGGAGGCGCCACTACGATTGCCCGGGGAGATGGCAGCAATTATTGCCGACCCAGCAAGGTTCCCGTTAATCGATAAAGTATTATCACTGGATGAGGAAAATAGTATCATTACACAGACTACATTGTCGACAGAAGTACATCCTTTCCTTATCGACCACGCCATTGAAGGGGTGCCATATCATCCTGGCGTGATGGCCATGGAGATGTTTGCGGAAAACGCTTTGTTGCTCAAACCATCTACTTGTTTAGCAGGCTTTGAAGAGGTCAATTTTGGGCTGCCAGTAAAGTTGCTCAAGGACCACCTAAAGATTAGAATTGAAGCAAATCATGAACGGCAAGAAAATAATATTCATTGGATAAGATGTAAATTAGTCTCCGACTTGACAAATTCTAAGGGGGAAATTTTTGGACAACGAGATCATCATTCTGCACTAGTTAGATTGGTGGAAAAGAGTGATGATTTATCTGAATTCCTGCACCGTGAAGTCATCTCAATGCCAGAGCTTGGGGTTCCACCGCTGGATGAATTACAGTTATTGCCTTCATTCATTTACCAACGTTATTTCCACGGGCCTCGTTTCCAATCTCATGGCGGGATAATTCGAGGTGTTGGTGATCAATCTATACCTGGTGCTGATGGCGTCGCGTTGATGAGAAATCAACTGCCAATTACCGAACAATTTTTGGCTGAGGCAGAAGGTGGTAAAGTTCTGCTTGAAGCATTACCAATGTTAATCGAAGCAGGATTCCAGAATGCAGGTTTTGTTGCGATGGAGTCTGAAGGTTTCTCCTCTCTACCAGTCGGTATCGAGTGGTCTACCACCCTTAGAGTCCCAGAGCGCAATGAGGTATTACGTATGCGTAGCCTTAGAGTGGGCATAGAGGAAGCAGGAATTACGGTTCACAATGTAGTCATAATCGGGGATGATGATGCTCCTGTCCTAGCAATGAAGGGTTTGCGACTAAAGAGTATGGCACCAGTTCCGGAAGGACAGAGATTCATACTTGAACGTTAATGGTGACGTTAATGGTAGCCACTGAAATGATAATTCCAGTCTCTTTTGGCATAGATTCGCCAAGATTAATTTGCATGATGATGCCTATTGACCACTTGGACTTGTCAGATGTGCTACTTGCTAATCCCGATGAAGTGGCTAAATTTATTACCGACAAGCGATATATGGAACACCTTGCAGGTAGATATTTATTGCAACTTGCCCTTACTAAATGGGGCGTCGACTGTTCCTATATTGAGGTTAGAAGAAATGAGTTTAGGGCACCGAGTATTGCTTACCTGCCTGGCACTTGGAAAAGAACTCCCCTTCCATCAATCTCCATTGGCCATTCATCGGGCTATGCCTTTGTCGCCCTAGTAGAGTCTGGCTGGACTGTTGGCATTGATGCAGAGCCAGATGATTTAGTTATTTCCAAGGGTGTGTTTGATATGATGGCCAAGGGGGAGGAATTAGCCTACCTTAACAACAATCCAAATCAAGCAGTAAGGTTGTGGACTAGCAAAGAATCAATCCAAAAGTCGGCAAGGCTCGGGATGAATTTAAACCCCCGAAATATTCGAATTCCAATTGGGGAAAAGGAAAGTAAATTGCCAATTGGAAATTCGATTTTTCAATTGGTAAATTTCTCATTTAATGGTTTTTTTATCGGTATAAGTTATTGCCTTGGAGATGGTTATGACTCAATCTCAGAAGATAAATTGCTAGAGCAAACTCAGCGTGCAATGTCTGACACAGATGATTGGTCGGTAGGATGTAAAACTACTAGGTCAAATGCCTGATTACTTCCAAAACATGTAGCTTTCACGACTTTCTTCCCACGGAAGGTCGAGAAGTATGCCGATTTCTGTTAAGATGACATAATTAAACAAGAGATAGGTCACATAACTGACAATCAATACCAGTAGAGATGTATTGACGATTTTTCTCCTTTCTCTTTTTGCTTGATCTAGAGTACAGATTCCTTTACCCCTAAAATGGATGATTAATCCAATTACTACAAAACATAAAGCCAATAATAACATCAATGGTCTAAACCAACTATATCCGTTGCCGCCCCAATATAGGGTGTCTGATAGTGCGGCAGCAGAACTAACGCTTGCTAGGCCAAATAATACCAACACAACACTGGGCAAGCAGCACATAGAGGCAATGATGGCGGAACCAGAAATCAATTTAATAAGGGATTTCTTTTCTTTATCATCTTCCATTTATTTCCCCCTTAACAGTGACTAAAGCGACTCTCTGCTAAAGCATTAGTGTATGATTCCAATGGTAATACAGAGGTGCCATCAGACCATTCGCCCATGAATTCTAGCAGAGGCCCTTGAATCAAGTGCTGGTAGGCAAAGTCTTCGGTGTTGAAATCAGCCCGGCTACGAGCAACAACCCAGTCTGCTTGAGCGTCAACCCGTCGGTAAAATGACCAATCTGCCAGAGAATCATGAACCTCGTTAGCCGGAATGTAATGTGTTGCAATCATTCTAGGAAAGCCGTATTTGTCACTTGGAACGTAAATGACCAGAGAATTATTTTGGTTGATTAAATCAAATAATTGTTGATGGTATGCGCTATCACATTGTCCAACAGTCATGTCATCTTCAGCGACTACTAAGTGAATTATCGTATGCTCTGGCAGATCAGTAAAATTAGGCTGCCAAAGGTTTTGACTTGGCCGTGAAGCAGCCATTTCTGTATCTACAACCAATGTTTCACTACCCCAACTGAACTCTTGGACCATTTGCAAAGCACTAATGGAGTATGCTCCACCCAAACTGTGTCCACCGATGTACAAATGTTCTGGCATGATGGACAAGTTACCAAGCACGTCATCAATCTCTTGACCTCGAGTATCATCTCCAATTATTATGTTCAGTTTGTTTAGCGCAGAACTAATGGAATGCAAACGTGGAACATGATGGGGCCAATCAGAAGTTCCTTCGATATTATTTGGGTCAAAATCATCACCACCTTCTGGCCTTATGTCGGTGGGATATTGGATGTAAGCGACAACCATGCCTTTGCCTACTAGTCGTTCGATCCAATCTGTGTAGGAATCTCTTGAATGATTATTAAAAGCATGGAATAAAATAGCCAATGGCACTCCATCGATACCGGGGTTTTCGGGCAGTACAGGTATTGAAAGATAGATTGAAAATTCTATGTCTTCTTCTGTCTCTCCTTGTATAGCAGTGACGTTTTCAGGAAGTTCATAAGGATAGATTTCTAGAACTTCTAAAAATGGACCAGGTTCTCCTCCGTAGCCAAATATTGGCTTTGCTGGTGGAGATGGTGCCAATCCCACTAGTGCAGGTATACCTGGCATCATGAGCCATGCTGCAAGGAATACGGCAAACAGGTGAGATATTGAGTAGAAGTTATCCAATCTTGTTTTCCCTGATTTAGGCAATTTGGGTACTCCTCTGGCGATTATCGCAGTAGAGAACAGTATCACACCGTACATTGTTGGTAGTAATAGAAAAGCACCTCTAATGTATCTAAGGTCCATGATAACAAATACGCCGTAAGAACCGATTACGAAGCCAGAGCAAATTACTGCTACATAACCAAACCATGGATTTATTGATTTATTTTGTTGCCTTCTAACCATTAACCACATACTAGTTGCGAGAATTAATCCAGCAAAGATGGCCACTGTAGGTACGTTGTCGCGCATTATCATGGTCCAGTCTAGGTTTCTAATTGCCAGCGGCCAAACTGCGTTTTCTAGCGTGTTGCCCAAAATTAGCAGATATATGGTTTCAAACAAAGCAACTATCACGCCAACAAAAAAAAGCACTAATGCCGAGGTGGGTGCTTTGACAAACCTGCTAATTGCAGAATCTGCTACCTCCCTGCCGGTGTCCATAGTGCAATTCTAGTTTAACAGTAGAAAAAAGGTTGTAATGAAAATCAAACATTCACATTACGAATTTCGGGTGTTTGGTCGGCGATCATAAACTCAATCAGGGCCGCCCACATGACAAATTGAATACTCTTCTCTAGCTCTTCTTGCCCACCAACTTCAGCAATCATATTGTCAAATGTATCTAGCGGTGAATGGTATGCACTGTAGTCTTCATCATATGCTCCTAAGTGAAATATGGTTTGGGCACCGAGGTTACGGAATGTGACATGGTCGGAACGGCCGAAAGTATCCTCATGAACGTCCATTACCAGATTGTAATGGTCATCCCAGTGCTGTTCGCAACCTGCACCATATTCACCTTCAATCCGCATATCCATCGGAGCGTTTAACACATCACGATGAACATAATCTAAGATGGTAGTAATTGCGACGTCTTGCACATCAGGGTCGATATCTGGTCCCGACCAAGCATGGTAAGGGAATGGATCACCATTGGCTTTTTTTGCCGGATAAGAAATCCCCATCATGTCCATATTTATGTAAAAACGGAGTTCTTTGTCTTGCGGTAAGCAATAATCACAATCATTGTTGGCAAACGCGTTTGAACCCCGTAATCCTTCTTCTTCACTGGACCACAAAGCCAAGAATGTGTCGCACTGTACTTCAATGTCGACAAATGCCTTAGCATAAAGCATAATTGCAACAGTGCCCGCAGTATTGTCATACGCACCTTCGTATGTACCTCCTCCAGGTGGCCCTCCGGGTATAGCTACATCCATGTGAGCACCCATTCCTTGAACACATGAATTGTCCTTGCCTCTTTTCCAAGCAATAACATTGAGGCTCTCGGGTTCTGTTATGCTGAATGTATCGGTAACTCTCATTATGTTGGTTTCATATCCGAGTCCTTCAAAATGGCCATGAAAAAAGGAAGCCGCTCTTTCAAATGCTGGATTTGGTGAACCCATCCAACGATTAATGTAGCCGCCACATTGCGAAGAATCACTACACACACTAGTGATGAAATCCATTTTTTCAAACCACTCAGCCCCGCTAATTATTGGAGTCCCATTGGCTAATTCCATGTCAAATGACTCGCCCTTTCCATTGTTTTCTACAATGGTGATTCTAACATTTTCAGCATAAGGAGTTGGTAGCAATTTTCCATTCATTTGATTGCCTTCTACCATTGCATAGCCATTGGGGATAAGAGTGTCATCAATAAATAATAATACATTATTGGGTACAGATATCGCTCGACCTTCACCAACCAAGAGGAACTCATTCCATTCTCCAGTATTCAGTACTGCATTATTTGGGGGGGAGAAATTAATTTGAAAATCGGGAAATTCTTCATCCGTTTCTTTGGTTTGTTCGCCAAAACATCCGGATAATGTGGCTGTGAACATAATCAGGACCAGGAATACGCCTTTGATTGAAGATGTCTGCATAATCTTCCCTTTCTTAAGTTGCTGATAGGCTTTATTGGTTTTAGTTCACAACAATCCCTGTTGTATTGTTGTTTGGTGCGGATAGCGGGAGTCGAACCCACGACATAAGGTTGGAAACCTCAGATGATAACCACTTCACTATATCCGCGATATTTCTGCCGAGAAGTATTCACTCTTTGAGTCAATCGGTTGCTTATTTACTAAAAACCAGGCGGCGGTGGCGGCACTTTTCGATTAAGACCAAATTCAGCACGGATATTTTGCGGTGAAGAATTTTGACGTGAGATTCTAGCCTTCAGCACACTTTCTGCATGCTCACGACGTTCCTTGTTCCTGCGAGTATTATTCGTCTTGCCCCGTACATACAATGTTCCCATCAACGCAAAAAGTATCATAATACCAAGGGCTGCTTGAATAACAGGTTGTTTGAGTAATTTGTTGATAGTATCAGTTTGGTCGTCAATAGTATTGGTTTCCAGTCTAGAATCTTTAGCATCTAGAGTAATAGTTATGCTATCCATAGCAACATCAGATCCTGGTTCTTTTGCCAACAATACCAACTGATACTGCCCAGGTTCTATGGCTTCTCCAGAAAATACCACAATCTGCGTTCCACCAGAATCAGGGGTGAATATGAGTACCTGTGTGGTTGTATCTGCATCAATACCTGTCATAGGTTGCCACTCAATTCTTACTGCAGCGTTGGCCATCTCAGTGGTTACTGTACAAGTAAAAGTAAACCAGTCGCCGCCAGCAAGGTCTAGGGATATTTTTGATTTATCACTAGTTAGCGTTGCTTCACCAGCATTTCTTGTTGCATCATTTGGCCAATGATCTAATTTGTAAGCACCAGCGGTTTGATTATCTCCCCAGCCATCGCTATCTGAATCAAGCCATTGTGATATTTCACTTGGGAAATCATCTTCAATATCTGCCCAGAAATCGTTATCAGAATCTGGACAGCCATGTTTAGTTCCTTGATTTGATTCTCCAAATTCGGTAGGGCAACTATCGCCCATAGTACCATTCTGATTGTCACCAAAAGAATCTCCATCAGAGTCAAACCATTGGGTATTGTCTCCAAGCCACAAATCATTGTCATCACTAGCTCCGTCAGAATCTTCATCAGGACAACCATACCTATCTATTGTTGAAGTACCAACAACTGCTGGGCAAGCATCTGGATTGGTGCCGTTTGGATTGTCGCCATAACCATCACTGTCTTGGTCTAACCATTGTGTAGAGTCGTTAGGGAAGGCATCATCTCCCTGCGAGGTTCCATCATTATCGCTATCAGGGCAGCCAAACAAATCGATATTGGAATAACCTTCTTCATTAGGGCAATCATCTGCTTGGAATCCTGCTGTATTATCGCCAAAACCATCGCCATCAATGTCACTCCATTGAGTATCTTCTAACGGAAATGCATCTGCTCCATTGGTAGTATCCCAGCCAGCATTATCTCCTAATGGCATAGTGACATCAGAATATCCATCACCATCGGTGTCTGGGCAACCTGTACGATCACTAGTTGAATTCCCAGGAGTATTGATACAATTATCTTCAAGGTCGTCAAACCCATCACTATCGCTATCCTGAGTTCTTGTTGGGTCGTCAGGGAAGGCGTCACTTTCGTTGGAAATACCATCGCCATCATTGTCGATACATCCGTATCGATCGATAGTCGAATTGCCTGCTATGCCTGGGCAAGCATCTGCCTCGAGTCCGCTAGCATTGTCACCATAGCCGTCACTGTCTTGATCTAACCATTGAGTTGGTGTCGATGGCAATTGATCAATCATATTATCCCAGCCGTCTCCATCATCGTCAAGGCATCCCATGCGGTTGCCAAGGGTCGAATTACCAAGAACGCCCGGGCAGGCATCAGGGTTCAGACCAGCGAGATTATCACCGTAGCCATCACCATCAACATCAGACCATTGAGTTGGCTCATTTGGTTGTGCATCTTCGATATCAGCCCAACCGTCTTGGTCGGTATCAAGGCATCCAAGAGTATTATTTCGCCAGGAGTCTCCCCAAACGTTTGGACAACTATCTGCTAAGTTACCACCAGGCTCGTCTCCATAGCCATCAGAGTCAGTGTCATTCCATTGAGTGCTATCATTAGGAAATACATCTGCGCCATTATTGAATCCCCACGCTGAATCGCTATCTGAGTAACCATCACCATCTGAGTCTGGGCAGCCTAATCTGTCTTCTGATGAGGTTCCAGCAACATTAGGACAACTATCGTCAAATGCGTCGTCTACTCCGTCGCCATCAGCATCAGCCCATCGGCTGGCATCACTTGGGAAGGCGTCAGCTCCATCGTCAGCAGTCCAACTGCCATCAGGGTCTGAATAACCATCCCCGTCAGAGTCCGGGCAACCGTTTCGGTCGTTAGAGGAACTACCAGTCACTCCAGGGCAGTCATCACCATCAGTGCCAAGAGTATTATCTCCAAATGTATCGCCATCAGCATCAACCCACTGAGTGACATCACTAGGCCAAAGGTCAGCACCGTTTGCTACCGTCCACAATGCGTCTGGGTCGGAATACCCATCAGCATCAGTATCAGGGCAACCAAGTCTGTCTTGGGAAGAAAAGCCCTGGACTCCAACGCAGCCGTCGGGGTTATTACCACTTGGATTATCACCATAACCATCATCGTCATCGTCTATCCATTGCGTAGAGTCGCTAATGAACTCATCATCAGTATCGGCGTATCCATCTCCATCAGAGTCGGGGCAGCCTAAGTTGCCTAACTGGGTTGATGTGCCATGAACCGATGAGCATGAATCTGGGTTGACACCAGAGGGGTTATCGCCATAGCCATCACCGTCTTGGTCAGCCCATTGAGTTGGTTCAGAGGCAAATGCATCCGCACCATTGCCAGCAGCAGTCCAACTGCCATCAGGGTTTGAGAAACCATCTCCGTCGGTATCTGGGCAGCCATATCGGTCTCTATCAGAGGTCCCTGTTACGCCAACGCACGAGTCGCCAAAGGTTCCTGAGGTGTTGTCGCCAAAGGTGTCACTATCACCGTCAACCCATTGAGTGGCATTGCCAATGAACGCATCAGCACCATCGGTGACAGTCCAAACAGGACCATTGGTCCCTGAAGGGTCTGGGTCAGAGTAGCCATCTGAATCATCATCAGGGCAGCCAGAGCGGTCAGCACTAGAACTTCCGCTCACACTTGGGCATGAGTCAGCACCATTGGCAATAAACCACCCACCATCTGGATCAGAGTAACCATCGCTGTCTGAATCACCACACCCAAAGCGGTCGAGTGTTGAAGTTCCGGGTGAAACTGGACAAGCATCGGCTTGGAATCCTACTGCGTTGTCACCAAATCCATCACCATCTTGGTCAGCCCATTGGGTAGGCTCGATAACGAAAGCGTCAGCACCGTTTGCAGCAACTGTCCAACTTAAGTCGGGGTTCGAGTATCCGTCACCATCGGTATCAGGACATCCAGTGC
>JAQXFJ010000311.1 GCA_029250385.1 Candidatus Poseidoniaceae archaeon
TAGTCAGTAATTCGATGTATAGGGGGATATATATCGACAAATCAAATCATACTAATTTCACTAATTACGAAACTGCAGATTTCACTAATACTATCGTTAGAGGTACTGGCGGGCCAAATGCTAAAACGGCAGGGATTGGATTTGCTGCCATTGAAGTTAATGCAACGGGTGCATGGTTTGAGAATACTACAGTTGAAGATTCTACCACAGTTGGAGTTAGATTATATTTTGTTGATGCTTCTACTACATTTAGAAATTTAACTATCACAGATTCTGGTGATCCAGGAGAAGGTGCCCATGAAGCAGGCTTGGCGATAAGGTCTTCTTTCTTCGCTCCGAGATTTGAAAATTTAGTAATTTCAGGCTCAGTTGGACCTGGGATTTCAGCAACATCTGGAGGAGCTATGCAAGGTAGCGATTGGTTCTTACACAATAATAGTAAAGACGGGTTATTTATCGAATCATCCACTGTAATAGTAGACCATCTTCACCTATCTGATAATGGTGAATCAGGTTCCCATATTTTTGATTCACGCTACGTCACTTTATCCAACCTTACCGCAATAGGTAATGGTAATTTGGGACTAAATGAAATGGAGCAAGCCGGATTGTTTTTCGAGAAATCTAATGACTTAGAATCTAGTTCTGGTGATGTAACATGTAATTATTGTACGGTCTCAAACTCAGCTGGTTCAGGAGTAATGGTAAAGGATTCAGTAGATCTATTTCTCAATCACTTGACAGTGGAAAATAATAACCCTTCTTACGACCCGATTACCGTCGATAATAGCGGGCTAAGTTTAGGACAGCAAGGTGGCCGTTTCCATATGCATGATGTGCTAATTCTCACAGAAAGACAAGGAACTGATGCGGGTCCAGCAATCAGAATTAATCGGGCTGCTGGCAACATTGACACTTTAGTTCTCCAAGGTAATCACTCTGGTATGGTTTGGAATGCTAATAATAATGGCAACTATCCCTCAGAACTTAGCAGAGCTCAACTTTCCGGGACATCATGTCTGCTGTTGATTGACCACAGCGATTTAATGGGTCAAGATAACACCATTGTACCAGAATGCACCGGTTCGATAACCTTGCAAAATAGTCAGGTAAATTGGAGTTCACTCACTGATTTAACAGCCTCAACAGCAATTAATTTGGATTCCTTTTCTAAACTTCACCTGCATCAACCCCAACAAATTGACTTCTCAAGCGCGATTATCTCACCTTCAGCAGAAATCGACATTGCGTGGGACATCGAAGTATGGGTGCAAAATAATAATTCCAATGGCATTCCAAGTGCTCCAGTAATAATTAGTTTTGATCAATTTGAACCAAATGCTCAAGAGAATGCCAATGACATTGGCTACGTTAAATTCCCTAATTTCATTGGCCAACAATGGACTCAATCAGGAGCTTCATCATTGACTACAGTTACCATTGATTGTGCTTATGATGGATTGTCAAACAGTAGCTCAGTCTCATTGGACGGCGATAAAGCGATTTATTGTATACTGCCAATTGATAATCAACCACCTTTCTTGTATTGGGATACTCCGGAAAGCGACTCAATCTATCCCAGTGGCTCAGAAGTAGAGTTCAATGCAAATCGCTCTTGGGATATCGATGATGATGCCTTAATCTGGGAATGGATCTCATCAATTGACGGAAACATTGGTGATTCGGCCAATTTTACCGTTAATCAAGGGGATGTTAGTCAAACTCTCAGTGACGGAGTTCATACTATTACAGCAAAACTATGTGATGATAAAGGTCACTGTGTACAACAAACTAGAACCATTGAGTTATCCAATTTTGCTCCAATTGTTTTTGCTGAATTTAGTCCAGCATTAAACGCCTTCAATGAATTGATAATTGCCAAAACAGGTACCGTTATTGTTAACCTTTCAGGCACTTATGATCCGGAAGGAGATGCGCTAAATTGTTGGATGGCAACTTCTTACGGACTGTTATATCCCACTCAGTCGATGGGCGTCAGTGCCTGTCCAGAAATTATAGAATATACTTTCCCGCTAGAATCTACTCAAAACAACCCGGCGCCAGAAGAAGATAATTTCGTATTATCTATCTTTGTTGATGATGGTGTTAATCAACCAGTTGAATTAGCTTACAGCACAAGTTTGTATAACGAAATACCAGAGCCTAATTTTACCGTGATTCGAAGCGATAACTTTAGTCAGTCAGTGGTTACTCTAGATGGTTCATTGACAGTGGATCCGGAAGGTGACAATTTAGCAATTGAGTTTTACTCTAGTCTAGATGGTACTTTACAATGGTCGGATGAGCCTTCAGGAAAAGTTTGGCAAGGACATTTGTCCCGTGGTATTCATACTATTGAAATGAGAGTTACCGATGACAGCCTTGAACATGTAGAACAATACAAGGTGTCCTCAATATTGGTTTCAGTACTGAACACTCCGCCTTCAGCCGGGATAGTGTCACCAAGTCAAGCAGACTCATATGATTCCTCAGAACTGGCAATCTTTTCTGCCAACGGGTCGGGTGATTTTGATTCAGTATGCAGTTCTTTCAACTCTATTGGTTTCTGGCTTTGTTCACAAAACGAGCCATATCAAGGCTCTGAATATCTTCAGGTTTCATGGACTAGTGACCTAGATGGCAGACTGTCTTCGACCAATCAAGAAGGATTGTTCTATCAAGCCAGACTCAGTAGTGGAATACATACCATAACATTAGAAATTGATGATGGCATCAACCCTTCAGTGACCGATACAACAACTATCCAAGTTAGTAAATCAGCACCTGTTTTATCATTAGCAACGCCAGATTTCACTAACACCTTCAAATCATCAGAATTCATCTTTTGGAATGCGGTTAATTCACTAGATTATGATGGAGACAACTTTGTCATGAGTGTAAGAAGTGACAAATTAACCGAGCCAATATTACTAGATGTTGACTCTAGCATTACTCACATGTCCCAACTCAGTGCTGGGACACATAATATTGAAATTACTCTAACCGATGATGATGGAATGGTTAGAACAGAATTCTTTGAATTGATAGTCGAACCATCAGCACCAGAAGTAGTAATCATCAACCCCGTTGAAGGACAATCCTTTACCGGTGGAATTGCTATAATTCTTGAGGAAGAATCAACAGATGCTGACTTTGATATCACCTTTAGGCAATGGAAAATTATTGATAAGTCAAATGGTGAGATAGTTGAGACATTGAGCGGTAGTACCGAATCAATCATTCTAAGTCCCGGGGAATATCTCATACAGTTAACCGTTAGAGATAGTCTACTAAACACAGAGGTGGTTTCAAGAAATATACGGGTTGAGAAAACCGATCCAGTTCTCGATGAGCAGTCTATCGTAGTAACTCCAGGAGAACTCACGACTAATCAGTTGGTAGATTTACAAGTTAGTGTCGCTTTATCTGACCCTGATGGAACAACTCAAGACGTTCAAGCAACAATAATCCATGGAATACAAGTTTGGGATTTCGCACTCGAAGACTTAGATGGCGATGGTATATGGACCGGTTCAGTTGAAGTCAATCCAGACAAATCAGGCCGTCCGAGTCTGAAAATTACTGCTAGAGACGGATTAGGTGATAGTGCAACAATAAGTCAGGTTTCCAAAACAATTGTCGTAAATGATGCAGATTCTACCAGCAGTAATATGCCCCTAATTGTTGTTGGAGTTGGCATGTTATCATTAATTTTGATTACCCTAATCATAGCAAGGGTCAGAAAGAATAGATTAGAAGATGACTTAATCGAGTCTTGGGACACCTTCAAACAACCGTCTGCTGCTAAAGAACATCCAGATGTTGAGCAAGGCGATGTCGAACAAACCACTGACATAGTTAATGACTTATGGTCACAATTAGAACAAGAAGAAGGCTTGAATTAATCACTGTTCAGGCAAATCCTTGTTCATTGAATCAGGATTTGAATCCCTTCCACCCCAGGGGGTTTTTGTACGATTCAGACCGATTCTCTTGGCAAATAAGAATTTGAAATTCTTCCACCCGTCACCCCATGTATGGATTTCAGCATCACCAACCCGTGGTCGGTATGGTACTGAGATTTCTATCGCCTTTTCTTTCCCAATATGCTTTCTAGCTAACAGTTTAATCTCTTCTGATAGCGGCATTCCATCATTGGTTGGCCGCATTTTAGAGTTCTCAAAAATAGACTTTCTAAACACCCACATTCCAGATTGTGAATCTTTAATTCCATAACCAAACAACAATCTGGCAGTGAAAGAAAGCGCCCAGTTACCAAAACCATGCAATCCAGACATTGAACCATCTTCAGCCAAGGATAAACGGTCGCAAGTAATGTATTCTAAATTTTCGTCAAGTAGTCTTTTTACTAATTTTGGTACCAATTCTGCAGGGTAAGTGCAGTCTGCATCCATTGTAACAATGATATCATGACTAGCGATATCAAAGCCAGTCCGGTACGCTCTACCGTATCCTCGTCTGTCCTCTAAGTGCACTCTTGCTCCTTTCTTCAAAGCCAACTCTCTAGTTTTATCAGAAGAGTTGCCGTCTACTACAAGAATTTCTAATTTTTTACACCAACCAGTTGGTATTGAATCGATAGTTGGCTCGATAGCCTCCTCTTCATTACGCGTTGGGAGGATGATAGTGACTGTCGTGGGTAGGATATCGCCCATAAAGTGGCGGGTAGATTTCCTGCTTTGAAGTCATTGGATAGATAATTCACCTCAACTTCTTCCATTAGTGGTCAATATTCAAACGCCAATCCCTCATCGCAGTAATAATGCACATAGTGATGATTGCCGGAGAGTACCCCCCAAGATGGGGTGGTATTGGTTCAGTTGTCTACCATCTTGCTGGCCATTTAGCATCATTTGGCCATTCTGTGACCATCATTACTAGAAGTCATAATGGCCGTGGACCGGCACAATCTGGAGTGTCGATTGTCGAGGTCCCATGGCTCAAATTACCAATGACATTTACTCGTTCTTATGCTAAAAACGCACTCAAAGCGCTAAAATCTATTCATCGTGAAGACCCCGTGGATGTAATCCATATCCATCTACCATTGGCGTCTTTTTCAGCCAGAGAATTTAAATTTATGAAAGAAAATATTGCTCCAGTCTGCTCATCACTTCATGGTTCTTGGCTTGGAGAAAAGCAGGGGGTAATTCGTGCAGCAAAGGCTGGTGAGTCAGCCACCTGGCTTAATCCAAATGATTTAGCAATAAGATTGATGGCAAAATGGTACGCTAAATATGAGAAAGCTGGTTTGCTTAATTCTTCAATTAGCGTCGCCAACTCACAATCAACGTTACAAGAGTTTAGTAATTGGTATAGTCCCGACCAGGAATTTAATGCTGAAGTAGAGTTATGGGGATGTGATCACAAAGTGTTTCGTCCCTCTAATATCGATAATGAAGAGGAACAATTAGCCCATGAAAAAATACGTCATGAGTACGTTTGTGACGATGAGGCGGCATTATCTCATGACATTTATACTAACACTCCAATGTTGTTAGCAGTAGGTCGGTTAGTCGCTAGAAAAGGCTACATGACTTTGCTAAGGTCAATGCCAAAAATAATTGCTGAAAATCCGGGGGCAAAACTGGTAATCGTTGGAAGAGGGCATATGAAAAAGAAATTACTGAAGGTGGCTAAAAAGTTAGCAATCAGTGATTCTGTATTCATAATTAGTGGTATGTCGTTTGAAGATTTAGCCCAACATTTCCGCAGCGCTAATTTAGTAATCTATCCTTCCTATTATGAAGGTCAAGGATTAATTCCACTAGAGGCATTATCGAGTGGCACGCCAGTAGTCACAGTAAATCAACCACCGCTTACCGAAATGATTGATACAACTGTTGGCAGGCTCTTCAAGACAGGAGATTCACATGATTTAGCTAAACAAGTCAATGCATTACTTGCGGATAAGCCCGCCCTCGAATCATTGAGTGTGGCGGGTCGCGAAAGAATACTTGCGAATTATACCTATGAACACAACGCAACAAAATTCATCCAAATCAATAATTCGATAATATCGCTTGGTTAATGGCCATGTAGCCTATAGGGTTGCTATGGGTGAGGTGTTTCCAACTATCATGGGCAAAAACCTCAATAAACAAACAATAACTATTCCAAACGATTTTACCCAACGAAATGTTATTGTTATCATGGCTTTTCAAAGATGGCATCAAAGTATTGTTGATGAAATGATAAGCTTGTTAGAATTAAATGATTTACCACAGAATTATGATATCATTGAGGTGCCTGTTGTTCAAAAAATGTCTTGGTTTCGCCAGAGACGTTTAGATGCTATCATGCGGGCTGGGATAACAGATTTTGAGGTTCGTCAACGTACAATTACAGTGTATACTGATAAACCAGCATTGCTAGACTCTCTATCAATTGCCAGTGACCAGAAAATATGCTGGTATGTTGTTGAGTCAATGACTTCGAAAATTCTATTCAAAGGTGTTGAACTTATTTCACAAAGTGACTTGGAAATGATGAAATCATTGTGAAATATAATTGATTAATCGCCACATTGTAATGCGATTATGTTGTTTCAACGAAGGCTCATTCGTATTCTCTGACTCAATTATTTTTTAATAATTAAAATTGCCAAGTTTGTGTTGAATTGAACTGTTTAACACTAATTGTCAACAAGCGGCTATTTCATAGATGATATCGCAATGGGCATACATGGTCGCACAGCGATTCATAGTGGTATGTTTGGCCGCGCTATTGTTAGGCTTCATGCCTACCACTTCTGCGGATGATAGTCTGCAAAGTGCCAATACTCTAATCGAAGGTGTTTCAGCATCAGGTCAAGTATGTTATGATGACGGATGCTCTCCAAATGACGAAATTGATTGGTGGAGAGTTTATGCTTTCAAGGGTGATATAGTCAGTATTTCATTTTCTGGAACGTTACCAAATCCTGATTGGCTATGCTTTTGGGGTGATGGATGGGAAGGTGATTATTCAATCCATGATGCAGGTGGAGGACAAATTGCTTCTCTAGCATTGAGTGATGATAATCCAACTGGCACTTTGAGCAAAACCATGAACACAGCAGATTGGGTTTATGTAAAAATTAAAGGCAAAGATAGCTTCTGTAACGACGCCATTGATTATACTTTGACGGCCTCAATTGATTCCGGCGACCGAGATACCGATGAGGATGGATACATCGACACCGAAGATTCCTGCGACAATACTCCGGGAACCTCGGTCTACGACCGAAAAGGATGTGTTGATTCAGACTCTGATGGCTATTCCGACCCAGAGGTGGGCTGGGGTCCAAACAATGGGGCAGATGCATTTCCTTACCAACCAACCCAGTGGCAAGATTCTGACAATGATGGTTTTGGTGATAATTTAGATGGCTATCAAGGTGACTTTTGCACCTACAATTCAGGTGGTTCTTACAACGACAGATATGGTTGTTTAGACTCAGATGGTGACGGTTTTTCAGACCCCGATCCGGGCGGCTTGTATGGAGTTAGCGAATGGTTTGCTCATCCAGTTGGCTTAGGCGATGCATTCCCGCTGGATAATACTCAATGGACTGATACGGACGGGGATGGTTATGGAGATAATTGGGAAGACCCTATGTGGAACCAGACTCACCTTGCTTGGGGTATCGGGCAATGGCTAGAAACCGCCACTGAACCTGATGCATGCCCATTTATTACTGGTTCTTCATATTCTGATAGATTCGGTTGTACCGATACAGACGGCGACTCATACTCAGATGGAGATGAGAATTGGACCATGTACAACGGCTCGGATGCTTTTCCACTTGAACCGACTCAGTGGCAAGATTCAGATTATGATGGATGGGGCGACAACCAGTCTTTCGGGGCCCAACGTATCGATGATTTCCCAGACAACCCGACTCAATGGCGCGACACTGACAAAGATGGTTGGGGTGACAATCAAACCTATGGAGCTTCACAGGTAGATGATTTCCCATTAGTTCCTTCACAATATCTCGATACCGACAATGATGGTTATGGGGACAACCAAAGCGGCTTTGAAGGCGATGTTTGTATTTACTCAACACCTGAAGAGGTTGAATCAAGTTGGATTTCTCGATTTGACCGGCTTGGCTGCCGGGATATCGATAAGGACGGTTATTCTGACCCAACCAGTGATTGGATTGCCCACCCAGATGGTTTTGCTGATGCCTTCCCTGATGAGGTAAGTCAGTGGTACGATACAGATTCTGACGGCTATGGCGATAATACCGAATATTTTGATGGTCAAACTTGGCGCGAATCATTCCGTGGCGATAGTTGTAAGACCACGGTTGGATATTCGACATTTGATCGATGGGGATGTCCAGATACCGATGGTGACGGATGGTCGGATACTACTCCAAATTGGCTGGCAAGTCCAGGTGGCAACGGCGATGCATGGCCCCTTGATCCAACACAATGGCATGACATAGATGGTGACGGTCGTGGTGATAATCCACAAGGTACAACCGCTGACGTCTGTCCAGACAATGCTGGTACATCTGTTGGCCCTGTAGAAGGTGGAGATAGATGGGGCTGCATCGATACTGATGGTGACGGTTGGTCAGATTTAGGTGACGCATTTATTCATGAACCTACGCAATGGCGAGACAGTGACGGTGATGGTTTTGGTGATGCTGCTGATGGTAATCAAGGCGATGCCTGTCCTGATTCAAGAGGTACCTCACTGATGGACCGATTGGGTTGTCGAGATACCGATGGTGATGGTTGGTCAGACCCGTCCGAAAACTGGCCGTCTCATCCATTTGGATTAGCAGACTCATTCCCTAACGAAGCCTTACAATGGCGTGATACTGACGGCGATGGCTATGGAGATGTTTCTCTTGGTGCAATGCGGGACGATTGTCCAAATGATGCTGGAGATTCTACAAGGGATTTACAAGGTTGCCCTGATAATAACGGTGACGGATGGTCGAATGATTATGGTGAATTCAAAGCCGCCATTGCCAT
>JAQXFJ010000321.1 GCA_029250385.1 Candidatus Poseidoniaceae archaeon
TCAGCGGTGATTTTTATTTTGTCACCGTTGGCCATCTCAGCGAGCATGCCATCAGTAATCGCGCTGGCAGGGACTTCAGATGTTACTACGTGGTAGAGTAGAATGTCTGCAAGGGCGGCTTTGCCTTCAGTGGTGTCAAGAGCTGCTAAATCAATTCCCGCATCGGTAAATGCTTGGTCTGTTGGAGCAAAGAGGGTGAAGGGGCCTGCGGTTTGTAGGGTTGCAAGTAGATCTGCTTGGATTACTGCGTCCACTAAGGTATTGTGAATGCCAGTTGTTTGAGCAGTTGCTGGGATGTCAACTGGTGGGGTTAGAACTTTGTCAATTACGTGGATTATTCCGTTTGATGCTTGTACATCGGCTTGAATTACTGTTGCATCATTGATGGAAACTGTTCCACTAACGGTGAATTTGGTTTTGTCCCCGTTAACCATTTCAGCCAGCATGCCGTCAGTTACTGCACTAGCAGGTACTGCTCCTGAAACAACGTGGTAGAGCAGAATATCTGTCAATACTGCCTTTTCTTCAGCGGTTTGGAAGTTTGCTAAGTCAACACCTGCATCAGTGAATGCTTGGTCTGTTGGCGCAAAGACAGTGAATGGTCCTGTTCCTTCTAGTGTGGTCACTAAATCAACATGAGCCAGTGCAGCTACCAGGGTATCGTGAATCCCAGTACCTGCCGCATTGGTAGGGATATCTTGGGTTGAATCCGCACTAGAAATCGGTATACTGGAGGCTAGTAGGCAGGACATTATTAGGCAAACGAGGATTTTTCTCATGCCGTTTCACTTAAACCTTCCAGTTATAATAGGCTGTTTTATACTTACCATATTTGCTTCATTAGACAATAGTATTATCTCCCCGATGCAATGATAGAACAACATGCGACGCTTGAATGCTGTTTTGTTTGCTTTAATGATGGCCACACTATCCCTTGCTGGATGTTTTGGTGGTGATGACTCCGCTGACGAACCGAATGAAACACTGGATGATTGGCAGGTGTATATGGTGGACTCTGGTGATGATTTACCTAACTGTAACTCTGATTCGCTGGGCAGACTGTACTATGTTGCCGATGTTGATACCTTCGAAGTATGCCTAACCACCGGTTGGTCATTCATTGACATCAAGGGTGCTGATGGAGCACAAGGACCGGCTGGCGAACAAGGACCTCAAGGTGATTCAGGTACTGATGGCCAAGATGGAGCACAAGGACCAGCTGGAGAAACTGGACCACAAGGTGAGCCTGGCATGAACGGTCAGGCAGCCAATGAGACAATGATGGATGATTTAGAACAACAATTGTCGGCAATGAATCAAGACATGTCGGTTATTTTGACCAATATTAGCGAAATTGAAAGTGAATTAGGTAGTGTTGATAATGCTATTCAATTGTATTATTCTTGGTTCACACAAATCAACGGAGATGTAGTCAATATACAATCTAACCTTTCAATGGTATGGAATGCAATCTTTACATTAGAATCAGATCTAGCAAATGCAACAAGTTGTCAACTTGGTCGTTATGCTTACTGTGCTGGTGCCGACCTCAGTCACATGAATTTGAGCGGAATGGATTTGACTGGAATTGACTTACGTGGCGCTAATTTGCAAAATGCGACCTTCGATTATGCTACTTTGGACGGTGCGGATTTGCGCTCGATTGTTGCATTTAATGCCACATTTATTCATACAGGAATGAACGATACCTACCTAAAAAAAGCCAAATTCAATGATTATTCTCAGTCGGAATGTGGCGGCTATTGTGGTGCTGCTAACCTGACTAATGCGTACCTAAGTAATGCCGACTTAACCGATGCGGACCTCCAAAGTGCCGACTTGAACAATGCGAATCTCCAATTCGCCGACTTGACCGTTGCGAACCTCCGATATGCCGACTTGACCGATGCGTACTTCCAAAGTGCCG
>JAQXFJ010000323.1 GCA_029250385.1 Candidatus Poseidoniaceae archaeon
ACAGATTTAGCAATGAAGTCAGAATCGAGATTAATCATATCATTTACCCACTGTCTAGTAACTGGAATGTGTCTATTCCAATGACAAAATAACACCTCGAGTGGTTCAAGCATAATTCCTTCCTCTATCGTGATACCGATACCACTTTTTTGGTGTAATCTGGCGCCGAGGGGATTAGGTAAAAACCATCTTGAGTCTACCTTTTTTGGCATTGGATGAGGATTTGAAGGAGATTGATCGTCGTCATCAACCAAGCCAATTGGCCTTTTTGTCCTAACTCGTGGATTGAACTTTCGAGATTGACGGGCCATAATACCCGGTCAATGGACTGGCATATTATACAAACGGAGTACCGTTGGTACTATTTGCTTGTTGACACAAGGGTTACACGGTGAGGAAATGGTTGATGGTTTTCTAGGCTCCCTCACCACTGAGCAAAGGATGCTCATTCACCTGTATGACAATATACTACCAAGCAATCAATGGGAAGCGCCTGTAGCACTTACCCAAGCAGGTATTTCAGCTGCAGTGCATGTGCAAAGAAAACACGTTCCTAGAACATTAAAGCGGTTAGAGAAGTCTAACGAGATTGAAGTTACTAACCGACATGTCCCCGGAGGAAAACAACGTAGAAAGGTATATTCATTGACAACTCAAGGTAAAATTCGAGGCAAGTTAGTAGTTGAAAATGTACTCTCTACGGTAATTGAATATGATGGTAAATCGACTGCAATTGCAGATATATCCAAAAACAATCGACGAATTCTAGAAATTCTATCACACATTGATAGTAATATGAAGTATCATGATGATCCAGTTATCACATCGATAGCCAAGCCATCCGGAAAAGCATCTTTAGATGCGCAAACTAGTGAAGAATTAATGAAACGAATGTTTGCTAGAGCGTGGGAAGATGGTAAAATTACCAATGATGAACATCAATTAATTACTGAAGTCGTCGAGTTCTTGGGAATGCATCCCGAAAGAGTACGAAGATTATCTGAAGAAGCAAGAACAGCAATTGATATTCCACCTCCTGAAGAAATTTATCTCGAGATGCTAAGACAAGCTTTGGTTGATGAAGAAATTATTGAAGAGGAAAATGCCCTATTAGAGACATTTAGGGTTGCATATGGCATCGATGAGAAGATTCATGGAAAATTATTAGCAAAAGCATTACTAGAGCCAATGTATCCTGAACATATCTTAACCTATTATTCGGCCTTAGAGACTGCTATGAATGATGGTATTATCACAGGGGATGAGAATGCGATGCTGAGTACACTAAGAAAATCATTAGATATCACAGATGGTGAACATGCGAATTTACTCGCTAAGATTCGCGACAGCATAAAATGAAAATAGAATTTGCGTAACAATGAGGGGACAACTATGGGTATGACTGACACAGAACATGAGCAACATGACAAGTTAAACTCAATTATCCACAAATTGAACGAGAAGAATTCCGGTAATATTGTACTTATTGGAGATATAATGCTTGACTGCTATATCCATGGTTATGCTAATAATTTGAATTCTAGAGCACCAGTTCCGGTTTTACGTGAAACGCATCGAGAGGAAGATGTTGGTGCGGCAGCACACGTGGCACGTGGTTTACAATCAATGGGATATCGTGGTAGAATATTTGGTATTGTAGGCGATGATAAAGCCGGGTCAAGAGTTATTGAGTATCTAGAAGATGAAAATGTTGAAACATCTGGTATTGCTGTTATTGAAGGTCGAACTACTACAGTCAAAACTAGGATGCTAGCAAGTCGAGAGAGTTTAATCCAGGGCGAACAACTTCTACTAAGATGGGATGTAGAGGGTGACGAAGCAATACCGGAATCTGCTTTAGAAGCGATATATGATCAAGCAATTGATAATTTATCAGATGTGAATTGTGTGATTCTTTCAGATTATGGCCAGGGTGTAATATATGACCAAGGTGTTGAAAGAATAACAAAACACGCTAAAGATAACGATATACCAATAATAGCTGACCCTAAGTTAACTGGACTGCACAGGACTCATGAAGTCGATTGGATTATTTTCCAATCAAGGGGATTTGATTTAATGAAACGTAGGATAGGCGAATCTGATGATAGATTAGCTGCCGAATCATTAATAAAATCATATGGATGGAAGCACTTAGTTGTACTTGCAGGAGAAAATGGAGTCACCATTTTTTCTAAGGATCAAGAAACTGTACACGCACCATGTACATTATCCCAATTAAGGCAAATTATTGGATTGATTGACGCTGCAGTAGTAGCAATTGCTGTTTCTATTTCTAGTGGCTTTGATGTTTCAGATACTGCATTATTAACAAATGCGGCTTGTGAATGTATACTTGGGGCCGAAGCAACAGATTCCTTTTCATTAAGCAAAGAAGATTTAGTTCATCGTGTTGGTGAGATTGCTTGGAATCTACAAGTTTCTAAACGCTGAGGGTCGGTATGAGTTCTTGGACTCGAGAAACTACTGCAGATATTGGTCTGCGAGTATTTTCCAATAATTTACCTAATCTATTCAAAGAAGCAGCAGTTGGTATGCAAAACTTGGTAATTTCTGAACATGAAAATCGACTATTAAACCAAAAAATACGTCATACTTCACAATGGAATGTAAAAATCATCAAAAATGATGAATTAGATTATGAATCTTTGATGATCTTATGGTTGGAAGAAGTACTTTATCGGTTAGAAGTTCATGGAGAATTTTTGGTAGATGCTCAATGTATGATTGACATAAAAGAACTGGAAATTTCTTGCCAATCACAAGTTTCTTGGGTCGAATCAGCAGAGTTAGACAGAGAAATCGAAATAAAAGCAGTGACTTCTCATGAATTTTTGATCCAAGAACTGAACCAGGGAGAAAGTTACATTGGCAACGATTTGAACATCCCAGAAATGGTAGGTCCTGGCTGGATTTGTGATGTTATTTTTGATATTTGAGTGGGAACTCCTTAGGTGGACGCTCGTTCTTTGTGGCAAAGCCCACACACTTTCTCCATCCCGCTACCCCACAGCACTCATGGCTCCGAGTAGGGCTGCTCCGTTCCCGGCCTGACCTGATTCCCCAGTTATTCATTTCCCGTTTCCTTCCGGATACGGTTCATGACACCCGAGTCATGTAGGGGCGAAACATCAACGTCCGCATGTAGAAACCACAAAGCCGCTCTCGCCGCCCTAAGGCTTTCAGCCCACCATGAAGACGATTTGTGGTACAGGGTACGCCTAGCTCCCCACCTATCCCGACAAGCCCTAAGGCCAACTCTATTTGAACGAAACCCTTG
>JAQXFJ010000329.1 GCA_029250385.1 Candidatus Poseidoniaceae archaeon
GTCGCTATCTTGATCTGCTAATATACCTGCTTTAGTTAATGTCTCCTCAGTCTTATTATTTGCATCCTGTGCATAAACCCAACCTGATTCCCATTTTTCTCTACCTAGCGTCAGTTCAATCACCATTTTAGTCAGCGCTGCTGCTTGGCCTAGGGCAACTGCACTGGCAGTACCTCCACCTGGAGTGGGTGCAGATGATGATAATTCATCTTGAAATTCACTAAGGGTTTTTTGCATCCAACTCAATTAGGAACACCTGCCATTGCCCACTCGATTATTCTCTCATGTGGATTAAAATCGTCAATTACAGATAATCCTAGTCCAGTGATTGCAGCATCAACATATTCTTGATCGGAATAATTCCCTTCTCCAAGATACCATATACCAGTTTCAAGCATTGATTTTAGTGGAACTAAACCAACTAGTTCGCTACCTTTCAGCGACACTGAATGGTCTTTAGCCAATGATTGACAAATTTCAAATGCCTTATGTATTGGACATTTTTCTACATCTAATATATTCATTGAAACCTGGCTAATAGAGTGAGTTTCTAATGTCACACCCATGCCTTGTATTTCCTGGATCATTCCCCTAACCCGCATCTTCTGTCCGTTTTCTTGTTTGATTAACCTACCACTGCCGCGAATGATTGAACCAATCTTCTTTGCCACCACCGCATCTTTTTCGTCTATATTTACATTATATGCGATTAATATATCTCTTGATCCAATTGTTATTCCGCCCGATTTCTTTGTAGCATCACACCAATTATTAGGTCCAAAGTCCGGATATCTAGTTGATTCCTTGTGATTGGTTTCTCCATTTGTCAATCTATTTTCTAGGCCTTCATATTCTTCTTTACGCAATGTCGAGAGGAGTTTCCGGTCTGCGTGAGTTGCGGAGTAACCGTACAAAAAAGTACTCACTCCCAAATCTTTAGCCACCTTCTTAGCTAATTTTTCTGCGAGAGAAGAGCATTCAGTCATCGTGAAATTATTGAGCGGTATAAACGGACAAACATCAACAACACCCATCCTAGGGTGTTCACCATAGTGATTGCTCATATCGATCAATTCTACAGCCTTTTCAATAAGTTTGTATGCTGCCAAATATACCTCATCAGGACTCCCGGCTATGGTTATTACAGTTCTATTATAGTCTGCATCAGGCTCTACACTTAGTACAGAACAATGCTCATTTTGAGGTATAATGCTAACAATTTCATTAATTAACTCGATATTCCTACCTTCAGAAATATTAGGTACACACTCTATCAATGCCTTTTCCATGCACGGTGGTAATAAAAGGCGGACTTTGAAGTTAGCCTTAACTGTAAATGGTGTCAGGTGAATCTTTGAGTCCACCTTTAATTTTCTTTAAATTAATCCTTTTTATTGAATCCATGAAGTCAGTTTGTGTTATGTATCCACGACCTTGTCGAATGGCAATCATACCTGCTTCAACACACGTCGCTTTGATTTCTGCTCCTGAAAAACCATTAGTTTTGTCGACAATAGGTTTCAGTTGTATTTTTTTAGTTGACATTTTATCTATATTTAGTTTGAATATCGCCTTTCTACCGACGTCGTCAGGTATTGGAATTTCAATAACTCTGTCAAAACGGCCCGGTCGCAATAACGCTTCATCAAGTATATCTGGACGATTTGTGGCAGCAATTATCTTGACATTCTCGAGTGCATCAAAGCCATCTAACTCAGCAAGTAATTGCATTAGTGTTCTTTGCACCTCTCTATCTCCACTAGTAGATCCATCCAAACGTTTTGCACCGATAGCATCAATTTCATCCAAGAATATTATTGATGGAGACTTTTCTTTTGCTAGAGAAAATAACTCTCTTACCATTCTTCCCCCTTCACCAATGTATTTTTGTGCCAATTCACTACCAACCATTCGGATAAATGTAGCTTCTGTGTGATTTGCCACAGCTTTTGCGAGTAATGTTTTGCCGCAACCCGGAGGACCCACCAATAAGATACCCTTTGGTGGCTCAACACCCACTTTTTCGAATAACTCTGGCGAGTTAAGTGGCAACTCAATCGCTTCTCTAACGTATTGTTTTTGTTCTTCAAGCCCAGCTACCGAATCATAATCTGTATCTGGTCTTTCAACCATTTCTGCCCCACTGACCATAGGGTCCCAGGCATCATGTAATACTTCAATAACCGCCAAAGTGTCTTGATTTAGGGCTACGCGTACACCAGGTTTCAAGACGTTAGGAGTTAACCTTTGATTTAGCGCCACTTGGAAGACTGTCCCGTTTGATGAGCGGACTATGCCTCTTTCTTGGTCTAAAATATCTTCTAGATGACCAACGATTAGCGGGGGAGATTTTAATGATCGAACTTCTTCATCTAACCTGTTCGCTCGCTTTTTCAAGGATCGTATTTCTGATTCCATATGGGCCCTTTCATTGATTAAATCCTGAGTTTGGTCTTGTAGATTTTTGAAATCATCTTCTAGTTTTTTTAGGTCTTCATCACTCGAAGATTTGATGTCTTTAATTGGTGTCCCCACGTCCCCTACCATGTCGCTCAATCAGTCCTAGCGCCAATCATCTATGAACTCTACCTAAAACCATGACAAGATTCATTTTGATGGTGGCATAGGAGAGCATGGTGAGGTAATGGGAGAATGCGAAGTTTGTGGTGCCATGAAAGTTGGCACAAAGCCGATAATGATGGGGAAAGCACAAGTCTACGCTTGCACACGTTGCGTTGAAAAACTCGGATTGGCGCCTAAAGAAGAAGCTCCTGGAATCAAAATGTCGCGAACAAGGACACCATTTACTGGTTCTAAGCCTCGGCGAAAAAATGACATTATGGCTAAGCGGGAAAAGGAATTAGCAGAAGATTTTGGCAATCGAATCACTAGTGCTAGAAAAGCCAAAGGTTGGAATCATGCAGAATTAGGTAAGCGAATTGCTGAAACTGTTAATGTCATAAAATCTGCAGAATCAGGCAAACCACCTACTGATTCTCTGATTAAAAAATTAGAAAATGTTTTGGGAGTAGTATTGCTTGTTGAATCTACGCCTTCAGAAACCTCAAGAGTTGTACATCAAGGCAATAGGAACATGACTTTAGGCGATTATTTTAAACAAAATGGTGCTTGAATGAGAGAACTGAATATACATTCGTTATGGCTTGCTCAGGACGACCCCAAAAAAAACACAGCAGTATTATCTTCGAAACGCGGCGACATCACGCTGCACAAACGAATCAACACGCTTCCTAAAAAGGGGATAATTCTAGAGCCTTTGTGTGGCAAGATTTTTGGTCCCGAAGATCATGAATTAGTCACGGAAAATAACGGCGCTATTGTTGGTCTGGATTGTAGCTGGAAGCAAATTGAATCAAGCGTCGAATTGGTTATGAGAAGAACCCGGCTAAAGCCTAGAATGTTACCATTATTCTTGGCGGCAAATCCAGTCAATTGGGGTAAACCGGGGAAATTGTCAACCATTGAAGCACTAGCAGCGGCGGCTTATTTGTGTGGTAATAAAAACCAAGCAAAAGAACTTCTTGGTGGATTTCGTTGGGGGCAGAGATTTATTGAATTAAATTATGAACCGCTAGAAGAATATTCCTCAGCCAAAACGAGTCAAGAATTAGTTGAACTTCAGTTTGAATACTTTGATCTTGAACACCTGAGAAGTGGTGATTAATAGTGAATTACCGCAAAATTCCAATATCTAGACTCAATGACGGTGACAGATTAATCCAAACGGATGATATTGCGATTGAATCTCTTGTTAAATTGACTGTTAATCAAGAACCTTTAGCTAACTTATTGGCATCTCCAGATGATTGTGATGACTTAATAATTGGGCATCTATTAGCGGAAGGATACATTAACTCAACAACTAGAATTGATAAGTCTAATATTACAATTAAAACTGATATTCATGGCGCCATATTAGTCGATGTGATGATATCTAATATCGAAATCACCCCAAGTAAATCATTAGGGCTTACTACAACATCATGTGGTGCATGTAAGTTAGATGGCATGGAATTATTGGTAAATGGATTGCCAAGTGTGAAAGCATCAAATAAGTTTGATTCGAATATATTATATCGAGGGCTAATGGAGATGTCAGAAAATCAAACAGGATTTATCAAGACTGGGGGTATGCACTGCGCAGGTCTATTGACAAGTGACGGTAAGTTACAATTCCAAAGTGAAGATATTGGACGTCATAATGCTGTTGACAAGGTAATTGGCAATGGATTTAACCAGATTGAGTTTAATGATTCGATTCTGTTACTGAGTGGCAGATGTGGATGGGATATTGTCGCTAAAGCTGCCCGTTGTAATATCCCCATCATTGCTTCGTTTGGCGCTTGCTCTTCACTCGCAGCATCTTGTGCGCGTAGTTTGGGCATCACAATACACTCATTCGTAAAAAAAAATAGCGCTGTAATCATTGGTTAGTGTATCTATCTATACAGAGATTTCAAATGATTGATTTCAAAGAGAGTGGATAATAGGGGCAATGTAATGAATGGTAAAACACCCTTAGAAGACATCCCACTTAAAATTGGGAAGCCTAAAACGACTGCAGCAGGTATACCAGCAGTTATCTCCAGTGCAAAACATTCGCTTAGGAAAATGGGTCTGACAAATACCATCAAAACATTGAGGATGGTTAATCAAAAACATGGTTTTGATTGTCCTGGTTGTGCTTGGCCAGACCCGGAACATAGATCTTCATTCGAGTTTTGTGAGAACGGCGCTAAGGCAGTAGCGGATGAAGCAATGAAAGCAAATGTAAATGCTAAATTTTTTGCCAAATACTCCGTTAAAGAGTTATCAGGGAAAAGTGATTATTGGCTTAATAACCAAGGGAGAATCCACCAACCAATGTATTTGGGTCCTGGTGAGTCAAATTATAGTGCCATCAGTTGGGAAAAATCATTAAAGCTTATTTCAGGTAAAATTAATTCATTATCCAGCCCCAATAGGGCAGTTTTTTACACTTCAGGCCGAACAAGTAATGAAGCAGCTTTTCTATATCAGGCATTTGTTAGGGTGCTAGGGACTAATAATATGCCAGATTGCTCTAATATGTGTCATGAATCTAGCGGTAAAGCATTGATACCCACTAT
>JAQXFJ010000332.1 GCA_029250385.1 Candidatus Poseidoniaceae archaeon
CTAGTGTTGATATTCCACCTAAACCTCTTACAGCCATAAAACCAAGTGCTAAAGTAAAAGCTGCAGTTGCTAATAGCAAATGTTGTTTTTCTATTTCACTAAACTCCCAGATTTTTTTATTCCCCGTTGGTTGGGGTGCGGTTTTCTTACCAGTGAACATTTTTTGTAAATCATCGATAGTAAACATTGAGCTACCTTTTGATGATTCAGAGGAATGAATTCGACTTATTTTTGGTTGGGGAAATGGGTCTTTATCGACGATGTCGGCTCTTGGGTCGCGACTCGCCATAGATATTTGAAATGCTCTAGTTTATTGAATCCTATTACATAATGATTTGATGGAATTGGTTCTGGTGTTTATTGATAGAATTAAAAATAAGGTATGTTTTAGGTTCGATTGATAGCGATTGTGTGGTTAGTTATAATCGGTTGAAAAATTGCTTGAATATGGTTTGATTTGATATGGGAAATGAAGCCAGTGAGACTATTAATGATATATTATTCATGAATGGTTTGGGTTTTTCTAAAGAAAACATTGCTAAATTGAAACATATGTCGGTAATTGATGTAAAAGATATTATTGACTCTAATAAGGTTAGTTTTTCCAACAAAAAAAAGCAAAATATGATTAAAGATTTGGGCAATCAGAATAAATGGAAAGATTCCCCTCCTTCACCAATAGAAGCACAAGATATTGGTCAAGAGACTTGGAAAGATGGTGAGATAAACCAGCAAGAATATTATGAAACAATGACAAAACCTAGTAAGGAAATTACTAGAGTGGATCGTTCCGATAGAATCGGTGAAGATGTCGATTTAGAATTGAAACTAAATAATGTTGATAATGAAGATATGGTAAAGAAAATCAATTCCAGAGAAGAATGGAAAGAAATGATAGAAGAATTAGATGATTTTTTAGATGATTCTTGAATCTGGCTCTAGAATATTATTAGATGGAGATAATTCATAAGTTATTCTTTGAGTCCCTTTACCTTTTGATTTTTTACCAATTATATTCACTGAACCGATTTCAGCTAAATTTGACACATGAGTGCCGGCACATGGACATAAATCAATATCATCACCTATTCGTACAACTCTTAGATCCCGTACAGATTTAGGTAGTAAATTCATATTTGTTCTGTCTGGTGGCATAATTGAATTGATTTCATCCCTTGTCATAATACCGTCATCGACTATGATAGATTGTTTAGTTAGTTCATTTGCTCTACTAGACAGTGTGTTTAACATTTCTTCAGTAAATGATATTGGGTTAAAATCGATTCTTGAATGGGTTGCATGTATTTGATTTCCTACTGTCCTTGCACCATTAAAAATCTCGTAAGCAAGTCCAGACATAACGTGTTGGGCTGTATGCATTTTCATATGGCTGTAACGCCTCTGCCAATCTATTGAACCGATAACTTCGTCACCAACTGAAAATTGATGGTTTGACTCCACATGATGTTCAATAGAATCTCGACCCCTTACTTCTGTAACAGCTACCTTTCCGTTATCACCTTCAAGGTAACCTAAATCCCAATTTTGACCGCCACCAATTGGATAAAATAATGACCTGTCCAAGGTTATTTTATTTTCTTCAACGCCGACTATTTTACCGTTAAATTTTGTTTTATATGCAGCTTGAATGTCTATGAGGTATAATTTTTCTGTTGTCATTGAATCACCATTTTATTGATTATTTGTTGGGCTTTTTTGTAGTATTCATCGACCATCATGATTTTAGAATCATAATATGCATTTAGGATTTTTGATTCTATCCAGCCTTGTTTAGGAGTTTCTTGTTCACCTAATTCATACCAAACTTCAGCCAGTCCGTCACTTCTTTCAATAATTAGTTTTGATTTGTGTAAGCTTGCAAGGTTGTTTCTGAGACAAGTACCAACAAAAAACTGTTTTGTCGGTATTATTGGTTTAATAATTTGATCTAAACTATTGTCAATAGTGTGTATCTGTCCTTTTGGTCCAGGAAGTAAAGTTTCTGTAAAATCAATTAGTTTATCAGTTTCTAGAGTTTTAAAACTAGACTCACTACCTTTAAGCTGCAATTTTAATTGTTTTTTAACAGATGATATCGATTCTATTCTAGTTCTATGAACGATATCTACTTTACTTTTGGCTAATTTGTGTGATAGTAGTTTTACAAACCACTCGGTTCTAAAATTTATTTTATTGCCATTGTCAAATATATATAAATTTGATAATTCTGCTGAATTTAGAATCTTAGATAGGTTTTCTTTTTGGTGAATAATACCGGGAAAATTTGACGGAAAACCAATTTCAGCATTTATTTCAATAATTGTTACATTATGTTTGGAAGATAATATGTCGGCGCAAAAAAGTCCTATCAGGCCGCCACCGGTAATTGTTATCGATGACATTAAAATCAATTCTCCACAATATCTAAAGCAGATACTGGACAAGATGGAATACATAATTCACAATGAGTACACTTCTCTTCATTGACTACAATCATTCTATCAACGAGATCCAATACATTAACTGGACACAATGCTATACAAGCTCCACAACCAAAACATTTGTCTTCATCTACTTCGAAGACATGGTCAGGAACTCTTCCCATAATATTATGCTGTAGAGTATAACTTTTGGAACTTATGTGTATTACATAGGAAACAGATTACTTTGGTAAGTAGGTAATTTTCTTCATTAGAAGTTATAATGTCAATTTATCGACATAATGTAAACACTACAAAATACCCCCTAATTTCCACTCCAGTATATTCGTCATAGATAATTAGTGAAAATCATAAAAAAAACCATAATTAGTGAAACGTCATTGTTAGTATGTTAGAAATAGTCTATAGTATAATTGAATGAAACCTAGATAATTTACAATCCATTAGAGAATATATCTTCCATTGGAAATAAGGGGGTGGGAGGTAAAATATACAACAACTAAATCTTCAATGACTTTTTGCACAATATGATATCATGGTATTCTACAACCCAGGCAGGACAACAGGTTATCCCGAGGAACCGGTTGAGAAAGGTTTCAGATATCATTACTTAGGAGGCGGTAATGAAGTTGGAAACGTTGGAGTTGTCCTCGAAGATGACACTCAAAACAGATTATTACTTGACTACGGTATAGCGCCAACTAGACCCCCAAAATATCCTAAAGAAGCGCCTTTTGTCAAGGAAGCAATTATCACTCATTCTCACGTTGATCATTTAGGAATGGCACCATGGCTTCCAGCTAATTACAATACTAATTTACACGGAACACAATTAACTGCAGATATATCACGAATGATGTGGAATGATTGTTATAAAATTAGCAGTATAGAAAAGTACCCACTTCCCTGGGATAAAAGAGATATAGATACTGCAATGAACTCTTGGATTACTCATGAATTCAATGAGCCTTGGAAACAAAATAATTGGGAACTAGAACTACTAAACGCTGGACATATACCTGGCGCTGCAATGTTGAAATTAGAATCCGAGGAAAAGAAAATTATGTTTACTGGAGATTTCGACACTAGAAATTCTCCATTAACGAGTGGAGCAAAGCCAAAAGATGTAGATTTATTATTTATTGAAGGAACCTATGCCGGAAAAAATCACGCAAATCAGGAACAAGAGATAGCTAGATTTATTGAAAACATCATACGTGTTACCGATAATGGTGGAACTGTATTAATTCCAGCATTTGCTAATGGCAGAACCCAAGATATGCTAATTCACCTATACCAACATTGCCCGGAACTAGATGTACATATCGATGGTATGGGGAAGAGAATTGCCAAATTACAGTTAGAAAATAGTAGATTTATCAGAGATCCAAAACTTCTCAATGATGCTTGGAACTGGTCTAGAAGAGTCTCAAGTAAATCAGACCGTAAAAAAGCCCTAGATTCAGATGTTATAATTTCAACATCTGGTATGCTGCAAGGTGGACCAGCAATTTGGTACCTTAACAGACTCAGACATCAAAAAGAAAATGAAATATTTTTTACTGGTTACCAAGCTGAAGATACTGGTGGTAGGAAATTACAAACTAAATCAAAAATAGATATTTTCGGCAAAGAAACCGATATTTCACTTAACTGGGAAAAATTTTCTTTCTCAACACACGCAGGACACAAAGAAATAACAGATTTTATTTATGCATGTAATCCAAACGACGTCGTGATATATCATTCAGATCCAAACAATGCAAGGCCACATTTAGTCAAGGAATTGGAACAAAACGGGATTAACACCCACTCTCCAGAAAACGGTAAATCATACATCATAGAATAGTGTTATATTTTTGTTATATTATCAATTCTTGTTCTATAGTATATCAAAAAAAGAATAACTAAAACCACAACTGATAATATATTAAAATTAATTTTTGAATTATTTTCACTAACAACATCATCTGTTTTAGTTTCGAGGTCGTCCCCTGTAGATATATTGTCTTGTGCTACGTCAAGAACAGTAATCTCGCCAAGCATACCAAGATCTCTATGTGGTTCACAATAAAAATCGTAAACTCCAGATTGATTATAATCAAAGGTAAATGTGTAGTCAACATCTCTCATTGCATCGCCAGAATTAAACAAATCATTCTGTTCAATTGCATTGTGTGGTAATAATTCACCACTCCATAAAAATCGAACAGTATCACCTTCATTTATTGTTAATGTTTCGGGTACAAACCTAATATTGGATCCAAAACCATCAACCGTTACAGTGTGTTCTTCACCCTCATCTTGGAGTAAACCTATATCTCCTGATATGGTTATCGCAAAAACAAGCAATACAACAAATCGTCTTATCATAAAAGGCAATTAATTGATTTACTTTATCAAATGATGTAATTATTCTAATACTCCATTTTCCGAAGTGATTGAATATGA
The DNA here is from genome assembly GCA_029250385.1 of Candidatus Poseidoniaceae archaeon. Lineage (GTDB taxonomy): Archaea > Thermoplasmatota > Poseidoniia > Poseidoniales > Poseidoniaceae > MGIIa-L1. The sequence goes on from JAQXFJ010000332.1 coordinate 4,893, forward strand.
ATACCTCTAGCGGTAGTTGATTGGAATGGCTACAAAAAGACCAAGAAGGCCGAAAGGAGACGGTAAGGCCCCACGTCCAAGAAAAAAGAAACGTAAAATGCGTTTATCTCTTAGACAAAACAAAATCGCAAAATCTGATAACTACACCGACTCTGTAGGCTGGTCACAAAATACTGCAGGTAGAGTTTTAGAAGACGCACCTAAACCAAAAGAGATGGAAACCCTCACAATTCAATGTGATATGTGTGGCTGCAGACTAAAAATTCCAAAACCCAAAAAACATCGCTATACTGTTGCCTGCTCATATCCTGAGTGTAACCATATAATGAAATTCGATTGAGGGTTTAATATGATTAAAGCCTTATTTTGGCGAATAAATTTCTTTCTAAAGAATAGAAAATCAGCCAAGATTAACCGTCAGTTGGGTAACGGAGTAAAATCAGTAATAGTTGACAGTAAAAATGGAATCTTAGCAGTAGACCCAAGAGATCTAGAGGTTGGATTTAAACTTCGAAATTATGGGAGTTATGGTTTAGAGGAAATAACTAGAATAAACCAACTAATCACTAGTAAATCTAACGTTTTGGTGGTTGGAGCACATATTGGTTCACTAGTAATTCCAATTGCTAATAATTGTAACAAAGTAGTTGCTATTGAAGCAAACCCAAATAACTTCAATCTACTAAAAACCAATTTATATCTTAACAATTCTGAAAACATAACAATTCATAATATTGCCGCCAGCTCCAAACAAGAGACGATAAAATTTCAAATGAATGTGGTTAATTCAGGTGGTAGCAAACGCCTTCCAAAAAATAATGAATATATGTATAGATATGATAATCCCGAAGTAATTGACGTACAAGCTCACTCATTAGACGAATATCTTGATGAGGAAAATTTTGATTTAGTCTTGATTGATATCGAAGGGTCAGAATATTTTGCTATGCAAGGTATGGAAAAGATACTATCAAACTGTAATACATTAATTATCGAATTTTTACCCCACCATCTAAAGAATGTTGCTGATGTATCTGTAGAAC
>JAQXFJ010000354.1 GCA_029250385.1 Candidatus Poseidoniaceae archaeon
CCAGAAGAAAGCCAGATTTGAAAGACTTAAACAGGAGATAATTAACTTTGTCACCGCTAATCATGGATGTTCTGCGCAATCTATTGTAGCCAATCTATCGCACGAGAAGTCAATGCGTAATCACGGACTGACTCCAAGAAAAGTCGGTTTCTTTATTTCACGAAATCTAGGAGAGAAATTAGCGTGGTGGCAAGATCACCGAGCCGGTAGAAGAGTTTACGGTGACCGCTCAAGGTTTAGCGAAGAAAAGGCTAATTAAAATCAAAATCAGCCGTTTCCCTCATGTATGATAGTTGCAACGCAGAGCCAATGAGTGGTCGAGTTGCAGCATATTTTGACCTTGATGGGACATTACTAGATTCATCTAGTGAAAAAACTCTGACCGCTCATCTAGCCAAAAAGCGACCATGGAGAATTCCGGTAGGAACAGTGATGTGGACACTTGGACTGGTTGGCAATTTATTGCGTGGGCGATCATTATACGATGCAGCAAGGAACAGAGGTCACTTTTCGCTCGCTTCTTGGACAGTGTTAGAAAATTATTCTACAATGCTCGCAGAAAACCAACTTAAGCCAAAAGTCCCGCAAGAGGCTTGGGATTGCTTAGCATGGCATCGAAATCAAGGACACCGTTTGGTCCTAGTCACTGCAACTATTGCTCCTATGGCAGAAGCTATGGCAGGAGTACTTGGAATGGATGCCGTATATGGGTGTGGTCCAGACGTTCGAAATGGTATAATGTCAGGTTCAGAAAGCGGTTGGAGCGTACCAAGAAGAAAAGGCAAGGTACCAATCGTCCAACAAGATGCTGATAAAAATGGTCACGATCTTACTCAGTGTTTTGGTTATGGAAACACTATGGCAGATACGTGGTTTATGCGAACCACAGGGAATCCAATTGCTGTAAATCCTGGGGCAAAAATGGCCAAAATGGCAACTGAGCAGGGTTGGCAAATCAAATCTTGGAAGATATGATTGGGAATAAATGGCGGCCCCGCCGCGATTCGAACACGGGTTACTGGTTCCGCAAACCAGTGTGATATCCAAGCTACACTATGGGGCCGTAAACCAAGCGACTGGAGAGGCCAATATAAGCGCAACGGGTTAAAAAAATTCGACATACAAGGATTCATCATTACGCAGTGGGTGGACTAGATATGGCCGTCACTTTGCATAGAAGGGTTGACTATCCAATGATAGATAATGCAAACATCGCATATTATCCTCGGATATACGATTTAGCACACCGCTTTTTTGAAGAGTGTTGGGAGGAAATGAGTGGTACATCATATCCTCAAATCCTTGAACAACACAGGCTTGGTTTTCCAGTGGTGAATATTGAAACAAATTTCATCCATCCTCTAAGATATGGCGATGTAGTTACCGCCGAGATATCTATTGTGAAGGTTGGCGTTAAATCATGTACTTGGCAATACGATTTCTACAACCAAGAAAAAACTCATTTGTGGTCCTCCAAGCAAGTAACTGTTTGCGTAGATATGGACAGTTTAGAATCTACTGAAATTCCAGACTGGTTAGCAAAAGGCTTGTCTAATCATTTAATTTGAGGTGCTAATATGACCGAAAAACAATTTGATTTCTCAATAATTATGGAAGATGAAAGTCCTTCATCTTCAGTTCCAAAAGATGTGTGGGGCGGGATTCCAATAAAGGAAGATAAAAAAGGCCCAAAGACAATTGCAATGATATTATTTTTCGGGGCTATTTTGATTTTGTTTCAATCTTATCAAGACTTTCTGCTCCACTCAGCCGAGGATATCTCTGATGAAGAAGTAGAGACATTATTGGAGACGCCAAATAGCCAATCTGATGTGCAAATAAGCGAAGAGCAATACCAACAATTTCATGATGATGCAAGAGATTCAAACGGTTTTATCATCAGAGCAATCGGTCTTGGTATTGCTGGGTTTTTGGTTCTAGTTGGGTCAATAAATACGTTTAGGTTAAAGCAAACAGGTCCCGTGATTTCCACTACAGGAGCTACTATAGGCTTAATTTCGGGAGTATATGGTAGCCAACTAATCAGGCTTGCATCAGACGCAAATCTCAGCGGAGCTTTGTTATTGACCTATGAGATATTTGTCTATCTTTGCGGAGTATGTATGTTTGTATGTGGTGCATTTGCTGCTTTACCAATGATTAATGCTCGAGCACGTAAAGCCATGAAAGGTAATTTTTGGGAAAATGTTGAACTAATTAATCCAAATGAAGTCAACGAAAGTGAAGAATGAATCACTCATCACTTGGCTTTGGCCATTTCTTTTTTAGGGCCTTTGCCAAACTGTCGTCTACGGTGGCATTCCACCAGTCACTGCCACGCCAAATTGCATACTTCCCTCGGATTCCTCTAAGGTCAGCACCTTTGAATTTACAATTATTAAAATTGGACAGGTTCAATCTTGCTTTACGTAAATCAGCGCCGCGGAAGTCAGCATTATCGAATGCTGATTTCATTAGATCAGCCTCAACCATCGATGCTTTGTTAAAATTACAATTAGAAAAGTCACCTTCCGTTAAATCAGCTCTGTCAAGTATTGCTCGCTTGAAATTTGAGCCTGGATGACGCCCTTTACGTAACAGCGATTCAGTTTTGTTTTGATATGACCAATCTAAGACTATGCCTTCTTGCCCGGTATTATCTCGAGGATCATCGGGGTTGCCAGACATTACCATTTCTAATCCTCAATTCCTGGCTTTGTCTTCTAGATGTTTTCTTCCAAACTCAGTTAATTCAGCGAAGCGATTCTTATCACCATGTTTATTGGCAATATTGAGAAATTGTTTTTCTTTTAATCGATTGATGTAAAGCGACAGATTGCCGGGAGGCTCAATATTTGCTTCCTCAAATAAGTCATTAATTACTCTAGGAGGGCAATCTTTGACCCCTTCAACGTCTCTTAGAAAATGAAGCGCCCCTAGTACCCGATCTGGCTTCCCTTCTAGGCTACAATTCTCAACTAAATTTCTAAACTCAAGACCTCGTTTTGATACATCTTGTTCCTTTGAAACGACTGCATTTGCATCGAGGTTAACATCTCTCGCCTCTTGCAACCTTTCGGTCATGATATTCCAAAAACCCTCTTCCTTAAACTGGGCAAATTTTTCATCGACTTCAATTTGAGAACCTTCATATTCAAATTCGAATTCACCCACTTGAATTGATATCCTGCTCATATCAGACATGGTATCTCATTAAAACCCAAGAGCCGGACATTGATAACTGTTTACAATTAATTATCGAACTTATAATTGTATGAGAAATTAATAGTAGTCTTTTCAAACTCCTTCCTTGACGGATGTATCGGTAGGCATGACAGAACACGAGTTTAAGGGATACGCTCTTGTGTTAAAGAGTGGAGCAGACCCAACTACTGGTGGCGTTGCAATAGCCGGATTTACCACTGCCGGGATGGTTGGAGTCATTGCGGCTTCTCACATAATTAGAACCCTGAAATTAAATCAGCTGGGAACTGTTTTAAACGCAGATTTTCCAGCAGTCGCATTAATTCAAGACGAAATCCCAAAACATCCAGTGAGGGTTTACCAAGGAAACGGCATTGGAGTCTTCACCTCAGAGATAAAATTTCAAGACAAGCAAGATATTATGTTTGCATCGACAGTTCTCGAATGGTACACTAAAGGAGGTTTTGATAAATTAATCATAATCGATGGAGTAACTTCCAACGACAAGCAACTCGAGCAGGGGGAGTTGTACGGAGTTGGCTCATCAAAATCAGCTAGAGATGACTTGAAGAGAGCCGGTATAGAACCAATCCAACAAGGCATAGTTGCCGGAATAACTGGGTTCTTGCTTGGCGAAGGAGATAGGCTTGGCATTGATGTGACTGCACTATTAGCAGAAGCAAGCCCAATGTATCCAGACGCTAGAGCTGCTGCAATTGCCATTGAAGCAGTATGTGATTTGACAGGCCTAGAGATACCACTCGGAGATTTATTAGAGAACGCTAGAGAGATAGAAAATAGCGTAAGAGACGTATTTGAAAACTCGGCTACGATGTTGCCCGCACCTGAAGAAAAAGACGATTTTATCGATCCTTCGTTCGGTTAATTGTGATACTTTCGAACTACCTGTAAAACCTTATCAAACGGGGCATCAGTGGCAAACATAGGATCCATATCTGGATATCTAGCAGCGCAATAACCTAACTCTATGAGGTCATTTAGAATATACTCCATCTTTGGAGTGCCCTTTGTCCCAGCAAGTCTTGGCATAGCATCTAGACTTAGTAAAAGATGTTCTCGACTTAGTAAATCAGCAGCCTGAGCAATGTGCTTGACACTCCTAGCCATTTCCCTAGTAGCATATTCTGAGTCACTATCATTCCAATCTAGACCTTTCTTTTTGGCGAGTGCAAGTTCTTTGTCATCGGGCAAGCAGGTCTCAATAGCTTTCTCAATGCTCATCCTGCCGGCAATTTCCTTATCCATCAAAGGTCCTATCCACAACGGACCACTTGCAGACTTAACTTCTTCTTGATTGGGGAATCTAATAAATTTGTAAGGTATATCTTCACATCGCAACCGCCAACCAATATTTTCTTGGAAATTCGATGCTTCTTCTTTACTCGATTTGACTAATATACTAACTCTGACATGGTGACCGTCAAATAGCGCCATTATTGGTTTGATAACCCGGTCATGCATAGCAGCTGTTTTTGCAATAAGCCCCAACAAAACCCTTACAGCATCATCATGGGCATAATCATCAACAATCCCTCTAGCAGCGTATCTGCGCTTTTGAGAACTAGATGATGAGCCAGTTAATGCTGCGGTATCTGTGGCAGTTACTTCTAGTACACCAATACGTGCTAGACTTTGAATCGCAGAATCAATAAATGCGACCGGTGAGCCAAATGGGTCAATATCTATCCACTGGTATGAAGCATCAGCCATAGCTAACTTTGCATCCATTTTTTGAAAGTAAATTCCTTCAACCGGAATCCTTTGAGCCATAGAACCATATCGGTCTAGATTCATTTCAATGTTTTCTGTGTATTGTGGTAAATTTGCTTTGTGAGAATTTACCGCCCATGATAATGCATAATCATTCAAGTCGTTACCGGTTATTCTCAATCTGCTTTGTAAGCGGTGCGCAATTTCATTACGCCAGCGTCTTATCCTTACCCCCGTTGAGCACATTGCATCAAAGGCGCGAATTGGTTTGTCTTCAGATGTCAACCAATTATTCTCCAAGGCATCCTGTAACAACAGAACAGATCTTGTTCTAGAAGGCGCCATGGCAGGATTAAGAAATCCGCCTCCGGTTTTTTTTGCTGGCCCGCGTGGCATGTGCGTAGGTCGCTCTTGGTTTGGTTGTAGGTGAACAACAGTCTTACCTTCCAGCCAAATATTGCCGGGCCAACCATCTGGAATATCCGATAAATCCATAGGCGACCAACCTAATCCAGTAGACAATCATTCATCAATTGTTTCAAAGCCATTTTAGATATTCAGTTTGAGGCGTAGTCATGGCAGACGAGTACAAACCGATGGGCATATCGATGACTAACCTTACAATTGGGTATGGAGGATTACTCATTGCATGGGGCATTGCAGTATCATTACTGTCTGGCTCGAACTCAATCACCTCGTTTATTCCGTCAATAATGGGAGTACCTTTGCTAATCTCTGGGCTAATGACGAGCTTTCAACCACAGAAAAAGAAATTGTGGATGCATATTGCAGTAAGTTTTGGATTACTTTGTGCACTTGGTGGCACTAGATTCTTCATGGTGATGTCTGATGGAATTAATTATGCCTCAAGCTCGATGTTGATGCTCTTAGTCACCGGTTCAATCTACACTTATTTATGCGTCCAATCGTTTATTCATACTAGAAAGAACGCCACAGAGTGAGGTGATGACTTGAGCGATAAACCATTAGTTATTGATGTCGTTGATAATGGTGGTCAATGGACACATAGAGAATGGCGAATGTTACGATACCTCAAGGTAGACACCAAAATTATCGACAATACAACTCCCGTCGAACAACTTCGAGAATTAGATGGAATAATTCTCTCTGGGGGGGCAGCAAGAGTAGGACTCACTGGTGAGTTAGGCAATTGTGCGGCCTATCTAGGGCTTGATATACCCGTGCTAGGGATTTGCGCAGGGCATCAATTCATGGCAAGACATTATGGTGGGGATGCAAGGGAATCACCTATTCCCGAATTTGGCGCAATGGAAATTGAATTACAAAACCAGGGTGGCAAAATTTTTCAGAGCACCTCGGCTACTCAAACCGTTTGGGAATCACACAATGATGAGGTGCATGAAGTCCCGGAAGGCTTTTTCATTACTGCGAGTAGTCCTTCATGCAAGGTACAAGGTATGGAAAATGAAGCAGGAGATCGGTTCGGATTACAATTTCACCCCGAAGTCAATGATTCAGAATTCGGTAAAGAGATGTTTGAAAATTTTGTCGAAATATGCCGAATCTCTCGAGATTCAAAGAATTAATTCAAAACACGGGTATAAAAGTTGACCAAACGACTTACGACCATGGCAGAATCCTACTTAGTGGTTGGCGGTAGCAGTGACATAGCGCTAATATTAGTCTCAGACCTAGTTGAACAAGGCAAACACGTTACCATTCTAGCCCGCGACAGTTCCAGAGTTGAACACCTGTCAAATAGTGG
>JAQXFJ010000212.1 GCA_029250385.1 Candidatus Poseidoniaceae archaeon
GTCCATCACGAGGCGGTCCTCCAGGCGGTCCAACAAGAGGCGGTCCTCCAGGCGGTCCAACAAGAGGCGGTCCTCCGGGCGGTCCATCTAAAGGTCCCGGAAGAGCACCTCCATCAAAATCTCCACCAAGTAAGAAACCGGGACCACCTGAGGGATCATCAAGAGGACCATCCGGTGGTCCAAAAGGCGGTCCTCCAAAGGGCCCTAAACGTGGCCCTCCTAGATGACGAGGGTTATTTTTGCGCACTGAAAATTTACCAGAATTTGGGGCCATAAAATTTGATGGAAAATTAAGGCCCTCCCAGATTGCAGCCGCATCGATAATTGAACCAGAACTAGACCAACAAGGTAAGCACTTGCATATAGTTGCTCCACCAGGTTCAGGAAAAACAGTGCTAGGTCTCTATGTGTGGTCAGATTTGGTAAGAAAACCAACTTTAGTGCTGTCTCCTAATTCAGCAATTCAGGCACAATGGGCAGCACGCACAGATCTCTTTGATTTAGATGGGAAAGATGAATTTATCAGTACCGACCCAGAAAATCCAGGTTTATTGACTAGTCTTACATACCAATCAATAACCATGCCAAAGCGTGGTGGAGATTCTTTAGATGATTCTGCCATCGAACTTTGGATGAAATCATTAATTGCTAAAAAAGAAGCAATGGATGATGAATCTGCTCTTGCTTGGATAGATGACTTAAGAACCAAAAATAGTAAATATTTTGATGATAGGATATCAGTCTATAGAAAAAAGGTAAGAGACGATCTTGCTCAACATGGTAACGCTCTATGGACTCTAAGTGAATCATCAAGAAAAACCTTACAGCGACTAAAAGATGTGGGTATTGGTTTGATAATTTTAGATGAATGTCATCACTTACTACATCACTGGGGTAGAGTTCTTACAGAGGTAAGAGAATACTTCGATAATCCAATTGTCCTTGGATTAACTGCAACTCCACCTGATTTTGATCATTATGATGAAATTGATTCTGTAAGGTATCAAGAATTCTTTGGGGAGATTGACTATGAAGTCCCTGTGCCGGCTTTAGTAAGAGATTCAAATCTAGCTCCTTACCAAGACCTTGCTTATTTTGTTAGACCATCCCAACATGAACTAAATTACGTATCACAGGTTGATGAAGAGTTTAGGCTTCTTCTAGAAGAATTACACATAAAAGAGGAGTATGATAATGCAACACTTCCGCTTGATAAATGGATTTTCCAAGCATTAGATGAGAGAAAAACTCCGGGTGGAAAACATGAAGATTGGGATGACTTCAACAAAAGATATCCCACCTTTGCTAATGCAGCAAGAATGTTTTTGATGAGTTCGAATCAAGAATTACCAAGTAATGTACCTAGACCGGCTAATTTCACAATAGATGATTTCCAGAATAAGTTGGCTATATTACGACCAGTCTTAGACAGGTATGTTAGGCATGGTCTAAGGAGGTCTAAAAATGAAAAAGACCATGAAAAAGCAAGGTTAGTCACTCAAAGATTACGTATGCTGGGTACCCAAATAACAGAAACAGGAATCCGTCCATGTGCTTCTCCTGTTGGTAGAATAATGGCTTATGCTTCATCAAAGACTACGGCGATTTCAGAAATAATCTCTACTGAAATGCAAGCACTAGGTGGTGATATTAGAGCAGTAATTATCACAGATTTTGAAAAGACTTCTGCAACAACCTTAGTAGAGGGAGTAATGGATGAAGAAGCGGGTGGTGCTATTGCTGCATTTAGGCAGGCAATAAGTTGCGATAACTTAGATTTACTCAATCCAATTTTAATGACTGGAAGTACAGTATTAGTTGATGATGACTTAGTTGAAAAATTCTTACAGCATGCTAATTTATGGATTGCTGAAAGGGAGTTAAAGATTGAATTAATTGAAAAAGAAGTTGATGGTTACCATCAAATAATTGGTAGAGGTAAAGATTGGAAACCTCGGTATTATTCATTGATGATAACACAATTTTTCCAGGATGGTTTGACGAAGTGTCTGATTGGTACTAGAGGATTGTTAGGAGAAGGCTGGGATGCATC
>JAQXFJ010000249.1 GCA_029250385.1 Candidatus Poseidoniaceae archaeon
TGGACCTTTTCGTCACTATTTGCCGGCTGGGCTTGGGGTTTCATGTTAGCGATGATTACCCTATGGGGCTCAGCAATGTGGACTGCTAACTTGAATATTGTCTCAGCACTGCGGGGTGGTCTGGTAAGGGTTCAAGCAGGCCTGCCGTGGCCTTTGTTAATCGTTCAAATTTGTACTCTAGCAGGTGGGGCACTAAGCCTGTTAGTGCTAATTTTACTTGGTTTTGATTCAGCCTTTGCTTACTTACTGTGGACTATGGGTGGGGTATTTGCCATCTTTACTTTGACTCCAATCTTCACTTGGGAATTACCAATTATGTTGCGCACTAAAGCTGGCATATGGGCTCGATTGGCTCGCCATGCCAGCCGTAATACCTTTGCTTGGCTTGGTGGGCTGCTGCTGATTTGGACCATTGGATTAGCCGGTGTAGACCCGATTAGAAGTGATATGACTCCTGATGAACTTTCCTTTATTCTACTTGGTTTGGTTGAAGTCTTTGCTGGCGTTATGCTGCTTAGCAGCGCTGCTCCAATGTTGGTTTCTCGTATTGGTCGGTCAAGATTGTTGACCAAGCGTATGGGTCCAACTGTTCCTGTAGCATTGGCTCATCCACTGGCCAGTCCAGTGCGCACTGCAGTAGTTATGGCGATGTTTTCAATAACGGTATTTTCTGTTGTAGTACTTAGTGGCTATACTGAACAATTTGATAATTATTCCAGTTCCTTTGTTGAAGAGACAGAAGGAGAATTTGAACTAATGTTAACATCGTCCCGGTCAAGACCAATTGAATTATCAAATGACCCTATGGAGTGGAATTTATCTTCTGATCTTGTCAGTGAAATTGATGCTGTCGGCTTGGTTTACCGTTCTGAGGTCTTTTTAGAAGATAGCCAGCAAGAACGCATGCCGTATGTATTGCGTGGATTTGATGAAGGATTTGCTAATCATGGAGGCCTGCCTCTTCACGAGTGGGATAGCCAACTTGGCAGTAGTGAAATAGAGGTTTGGCAAGCAGTGGAAAGCCGCCAAGATTTAGTGCTATTAGATGCCTCTTTTGGGCTGGAATTAAGCACTGATGGAACTGGTATTTCTATGCTAAGTTTTTCAATTGGAGATTCGATTTCTCTAATTGATTTATCTAATCCAGGAAACCAGCGAATTGTTACTGTTGCAGGGTATCTTGAACAGTCCTCATATTTGTTCTCGCCAGGGGTCTGGATGAACGGTGAAATTGTTGAGGATCAGTTCGATGGAAGAGTGACAAGAATGTACGTTAGTTTGAGTGATTCCGCATCGCCCTCAAGTAACTATGATGATTCTGGAATCAAAACCTTCTCGGCCACTGGTAAGCCCGAAAATGTACGAATAGCTGCCGCGGAATTATCAGAGGATTTGGAAGACAATCTAAGCGGTGAAGGTATCACAATATCAATCATTTCAGATGATGTGATGTTAATACAATCTCTGGTTATCGCAATTCTTGGTATTTTTGAGGCATACCTGGCACTTGGTCTGATAGTGGGAATTGGTGGAATTGGGGTAGTTACGGTGCGTTCTGTATCAGAGCGACGTAAAACAATAGGCATTCTAAGAGCGCTAGGTTATCGCAAAAGCATGGTCATGTTATCTTTCCTAATCGAGGTTTCATGGGTCGCTCTGTTAGGTATTATCAACGGTGTTTTGGTTGCGGTCGGCTTCCACAGAGCATTGTATGTGGCATTTTGGGAAGACCAAGGTGCTCAGTTTACTCTGCCATGGTCAACTATCCTAACGGTTATACTAGGCGGGTGGTTACTGGTTATACTGGCTACAGCAATACCAATACGTCGGGCAACAATGGTTCCACCGTCTGCCGCATTACGAGAGTCTTGAGATGTTAAATTTTCTAAAATTTGGTAAATAATCATGATTTTTTGATAAAAAATCCTTACTTTTCGTAGTTCTATGTGGGTATGGCCTTGCCTACAAAAGTTTCACTCCACTCAACAGGTTAAACGGTCTACTAACTGCTTGTTTTGGGTGGAAACGCATCACTGTGGGCATGCTAAATCCTTCCTATACTATAAATACGACCTTTTGCGTGGGTGAGGGTACCGAACCGTCGGAGGTATACCTATGAAGAAAATGACCCCAATGATTCTCGTGATATTGATGTTGACTAGTTTTTTGTCAGCTGTAGATATCTACGAGTTACAAGAAGAAAGCAATAACGAAGAGACAAGTGCACGTGCTGGAGCAGATCCAGAAGTGTCTTACGTAACTTCGCCAAGAGAAACAACCTTTGTTGATGGACAAGCAACAAATGAAATTTTAGCTGGTGAACCAGTAAATTTCAAGGCTTACCTACGCAACAGCGGTGATGCAGATTTAACAAATATGCAATACACTGTAACCGTGTTCACAACCCAAAACGGTGAACGTTCAGATATTGCAACCGATACAAGCGGAGCAGATTTACAATGGGCAAACGATAAAGCAATTTGTGCTAATTCTTGTCAAAATGCAGTGCTAGTCCCCGGTGCTTACCTTGACGGTGGAGAATCCACACTTGTCACGACAGCAGGTGCCGAAATAGTATGGACTCCTTCCTCAGGAGTTTACATAATCGAAGTCAAGGTCACCTCTCAAGTTTTGGGTGACCCAGGTAATAATGAAATCTCGTTCAAGGTAGGCGTAAAAGATTACCACGACATTCAAGTTGGAATAACTTGGCTTGATTCCAATGGAGTCGCCACTCCAGGGAATGTTGAGGGTACTGACCCTGTTGATTTCCAAGTTGATCTAAGCATGGTTGGGTCTACTCCAAACATGAA
>JAQXFJ010000081.1 GCA_029250385.1 Candidatus Poseidoniaceae archaeon
ATGATGAAATGTCGATTTGTGGCTGTATCGATTCGCCACCTCAGCAAATCTATTGCCGACGAGCCATTGTTGTAAATTTCGATCCAATCATTTACAGTGCTGTCCATATCGTCGCACCAGCCCATATATTCGGTGACCAATAAATCATTGGATCCGATATATTGCGGCCATTCTGGATTGATAACGCCCGGTGTAGCCCAAGCAGGCTCTACCCAACCAACAATCCCAGATGGCGTCTTAGTTGTATAACCAGCATGACTGCTGCTAGGTGGTATCATAGAGATATTTTCCGAAGAGACGTCCCATCCTACTGAATCGACAATAGCAGCACTGTCATCAACCAAAGTTATGAGGTCGGAGGTTTGTTTTAGGTAGAATGAGTTGGTTCCATTTAGTGCAATCAAAGCCACGCTATCAGGTTGGATTATAGCATCTTGTTGGAGAGGGAAGTTGTAGGCTCCAAGAGTGAAGCTTCGACTGCTTGATGCTTTTAATTTCCAACCAGTCAGATCTACGGCGGCTGTATCATTATTATACAATTCAATCCATTCACCTAACGGCCATGATTGAGTGTCTAGTCCAATCCCATCAGGTAAGATTTCACTAAATTGTAAATCTTTCATAGAGTATGGCTCATCACCTGGTTCGGGTTGTCCGGGTGTCAGCCAATTTGAAGGAATCCATGAAGATCCGATATTTGTGTAATCCCTCACCATTGAGACATTATCGCCAAAGTAATTGCTATGCCATCCCGAATCTACAATGACTCCATTGTCATCTTTCAACACTAAATGTTCATAGTAATCATATAATTCGAAATTATTAGACATCTGAATCAATCTTCGTTCATCTGGCGATATATCAGTGGCGCTTGAATGGGATTGGTTGAAGATAATTGTTCCAGGGTCGAAGTATAGAATTTCTCCTCGACCATTGGTTATGCTCCATCCAAGTAGATTGATTGACGAGACTCCATCATTGTGGATTTCAATCCATTTCCCATCTGGGAAGTTACCAGTTGTGTTAGTAGATGGGAGATATTCGGTAATGATTAGATCACTAGTCATGTTTGCTAGGGCATTAATTTGTCCGACATTAGATGCATTGGCTGTTGGGTACGCCGAGGTATACATCCCATCGGTTCCGTGATTGCGGGATAAGCTAAAACCAGGCTCGTTTGAACTCCAACTGACCTCATCACCTATGCTGCCATTTGGCCAATGAACAGTTAGGGTTTCGGCTGCATTATTCAGTACGCCACTGTATGAGGAACCATTGATGGCAATTATTCGAAGTTCTCCTGCATTGATGAACATTGAGTTAGGATCTGCAGTATATCCAACAACATGATTTTGATTAAATTGTACAGTGTTGCCAGTAGAATCTTTTAGATGCCATCCAGTCATGTTGATCGGTGAACTTCCTTGGTTGTGGATTTCTACCCATTCTCCGTCTGGCCAAGTACCGTTGTCGTAACTTGGGTAAGCATCAGCCATCACTTCATTGATTACTAAATCGCCGGGGAAATAAACTGGACCAGTAGGTGTGCCTCCTTGGTTGCTTTCACCAGGCGATATTGTAGATGATTCAATCCAGTCAGCCGCCGGGTCACT
>JAQXFJ010000084.1 GCA_029250385.1 Candidatus Poseidoniaceae archaeon
CTTCGTCATGTCCATCTTCGTCATGTCCATCTTCGTCATGTCCATCTTCGTCATGTCCATCTTCGTCATGTCCATCTTCGTCATGTCCGTCTTCGTCATGGTCATCGTCCATTGCCGGGAATGTTAGCTGATGTAGTACGCTTTCTGCATGGATTTCTGGCATAACCGCTGAATGGCCGTTAGCGAGTTGAACACTTTCGAATTCACTGTCATCTAGGGTTTCGCACAAATCTGCAATTAGTAGCGACTCGTAATCTAGGAGTGTCTCTCCTGTTGGTAGTGTATGGGTTTGAACCGATAGCGGGGCATCACTACCAAGCCCTGACAAAGTAGCGTCTACCCACGGCTCAAGTTCAAGTCCGTGGTAGAAGAAAACTTCACTCTGTTGGAGTCTTATTATGTCATTTGCTGTTGGTTCGTAATCGTGAACCGGTATGTTGGAAGTACTCATTAACTCTACAGTAACCTCATCTCCAACAATTGCTTGGACTAGTTGCTGAACGTGATATGTCGAAGCCATTATTGTGCCGATTTCCTCAGTTGTGGATTCATCATTATCTGCTTCTAGACATCCAGCGAGACTGGAAAAAATCATCAATAAACTTACTAAAACTGCCCTATGCCAATTGTTTTGCATGCCTCTGCGGCACACTATTAACTATATAATCCATGTTAATAATTAGTGTTTGGGGAATTATTATTAGTGGGCGTTGTCTGGTCAGTTCATGAGCCAAATAATATCATTTAGCGCCGACAAATATTTTGCTGGAATTTTAGAAGACCTGATTGAAAAATCTGGATACCAAAATCGTAGTAGGTTCTTGCGGGATGCGGCATTGTATTTTTCCGAAATGCAACAACGTGGAGATTTGGAGGATATGAAAGATGATGAGGTTGTACAAGGACATTTGATCGTTTATTTTCAGCATGGTATTGAAAGTAAATTACTAAGCATTCGACACTCCACTGAAATCGATGTGGCGACAAATAATCACAGTAGTCTTAAGCAAAGCCATACCTGTGTAAATGTCATGCAAGCAACTGGGCCTGCTGGAAACTTTCGTGAAGTAATAAAACAACTAAAGAATACTTCAGATGTCGACAAAGTAGTATTTATCAGTGCGCCGCTCAGAGATCAAGGATGTTGTTAATCTAAATCAGAAAGTAAGTACTTTGTCGCTGCTCTGTACCCACTGTGAACACTCTGCCATGGTAGAATATTGTGCACCGTCGTAGTAACCTTGACCTTTGAGTACACCACACCTCTGCTGACATGTTCCGCACACTTTTACTGGCACACCAGCGGCTATGAGTTCCTTAGTCATCACAACCATGTCCTCTACGCCGTCAGGAGGTGAAATTCCATCTCTAGCCAAATCTACACTATCGTTCATTAGAAATATTCTAACTTTGACGCCTTCGCTGTGTAATTGTCTCGCTAATCGAAGCGCATTCCAAGTAACATCAGTCCCGTCATATGGTTGGTGGTTTAGTATCAACAATGTTGCCATAAAGCCCTCTAGCAATAGGCGAGATATATACATGGTTTCAAATGGTAAAACATAAGGCAAAGCCTATGGGAACAAAATTTCACGCTTTTGCAAAGTGGTTTGTTCCTCAAAAAAATAAAGTTCACATCGCCGTTTTTATATTGTCAATCTTCATGATTCCAGGCGCCCTTACCGCACTACAACCTATCGATATGGAATCCTATGAAATGGAATCTCCCGAACTAACAGCTCAAACAATCATAAATGATGAGTTTTCTAATTCTGAAATAATTCTCGGATTTGTTATTTCTGCTAGAGATCCTGACTATGTTCCTGCTCTGTCAGAGTGGGTACCTGTGCCACCGATGAGTGATGGAGCACCAGATTATTCTTCGCTACCTGATGTGGGTGAGATGGTCGAATCAGGGGTTCCTTGGCAAGGTATTTCAGCACCCAAGGGGGGTATTGTCAACCTAACAGTACTGCAAGAAATAGATGCTAAAAAGCAGATTGTCAATGACCATGTATTAGCGCCTGCTCTCAAGCCACTAGTTAATGATGTAACAGGCCATCAGTACAAAGGAGTAATGACCTTGTCTGATATTTTTAGAGGATTTATGAACGGTACTTCAATTCTTACCCAACCGGGCTTAAATTCGCTTGGCATACCCACGCCAGCCCCGACAAACTGGAGTGATTGTGGCGTTCTAGAGTGTCTAGAGTTTGATGACCTAAACGTGACTCAAGACCACATAGATCTAGCCGCGGTCCGCATGGCTAATGCGCCAGAAAATAACTTTCTTCGCTGGTTGTCGCTAGATAGAGGCTTTTATCCGGATATTAATTCCTTACAAACTGGTTCAATTGGCGGCGAGTTACAACTCGATGGAAGTTGGCAAAACGGAATCAACGGCAGTGGTCGTTGGTCAGCATCGTCAACTTGGTTCTTGGTGCAATATGATAGTGCGAAGCTAGAACAAATGGGCTGGGAAGTAATATGGAAAGATGCTCATCAAGAAAAAGCACTCAATTTCTCTGATGATGGATTTATTGTCGGAGGATACCGGCTTGATGATGGCAAATTAGTGGTCCATCCGCCTAGGTATGACCAGGCGGTATGTCAAGAATTACAGGACGAAAGTGGTGGCTGTTCAAGCGAATGGTCATACATGGATTTAGAAGGTAAATTACGCTCCAACGACCGCACCACAATCACCTTACTAGTAGGACAAGGAGTCAATGTTGAGGTCAATCGGGAATTGCAGTCCAGTGCCGGACTAATTGTTCTAATGGGGATTGTCATTGTCGGTTTGCTATACGTCAGTTTGCGAAGGTGGACTGATGTTGGCATAGTTATCGTTGCCCTAGGTGCGGCTTTGCTGTGGATGCAGGGCATGATCGGTCACGTGGCCAATTTCTCATCATTTTTCGGATTTTCAATTATCGCGAGATCACAGTTTTCCAATTTGCTGCCAATTTTGGTACTTGCCCTGGGCATAGATGATTCCCTCCATGCGCTTCACAGATACAAAGAAGAGCGAAAAAACGGGGAAAATACTACCGCTGCTACCGAGGTGACAATAACCCGTGTAGGTCGGGCGATTATGCTCACCTCTCTAACTACGATGGCGGCTTTTGCGGCTAATTTGTTTAGTGATGTTGCGGCATTGAGGTCATTTGGCGTAGAGGCCGCTTTAGGGATACTTTCAGCATTCTTACTAACCGGATTGTGGGTGCCATTGATACGCCTAAGTGTTGATGAATGGATGGTTAAACGAAATAAGAATATCACTGAAAAACAGATGACCCACCTAGTATCTGAAGATTTATTACGTAAAATAACCACTACCTCTGGCAAAGCAAAACCTTCGTTAATTGTTGCCTTGATTGCGGCATTGATAACAATACCAGCCGCAGTAGGAATGGCCCAGTTAGAAGGCGACTTCCGTGTCGAAGATTTCCTTGACGAAAGTTCTGATTTTGCTCGTGGAGTGGCAATAGTGACCGAACGGTTTGCCGACGAGGGTGAGCCCGCCTATCTGTTGATAGAAGGCGATGTCCTTGACCCGGATGTCTATGCTGCTATCGATATTTTTAGAACTGAGATGGGGGTTTTACCTGACGGGGTTGCAGATAAAATAACTAAATTACCCAACGGCGATATTGATATTTTAGCGCTTGATGAAATGGTCTTTGCAGCCCAAGGCTCCCTTGCCCTAGACCCTACACCATTCGAAGCTGCTGGATGGAATTCTACGATGGAAGGGCATGGCATGAATTGTTCAGATGATGGCGCTGGACCATTACTAGATTTGACAGACCGTGACTGTTTATCTTACTTCTACGGTTTCTTAGTCCTAAATGGTGTCCCGGGAACTGGTCCAATCCCGGATATTCCCCCGAGTATTGTCGAGCTATACATCAAACCTGAAGTCGAACTCGACCCACTGAAGCCTTGGTTGGATGTTAACGGACAACCGGCAGAATATGATCGCATGCTAATTCGTTTCGGTATGACTTCTCCGGAAGACTTCCCCGGCATGGGCGAAGGATTGGAAGAATTATGGCGAGACCTCGAAGTATTCACCAATCAATCTAGCGGCACAATTGCTGAAGCAGGCGAACAGACCGACGACAAACCACTCACGTGGGTGATGGTAACTGGTAGACCTGTAACCAGATATGTGGCATCTGATGCTATGCAAAATGAAATGCAATCTTCGTTGATTCTAGGTTCTCTTTTCGTCTTTATCAC
Organism: Candidatus Poseidoniaceae archaeon; assembly: GCA_029250385.1. Classification (GTDB taxonomy): domain Archaea; phylum Thermoplasmatota; class Poseidoniia; order Poseidoniales; family Poseidoniaceae; genus MGIIa-L1. Next base: position 4,246 of record JAQXFJ010000084.1, read on the forward strand.
CCTATCAATCGGTTTCAAGTCGTTTAAGCAAGCTAGTATTACACTAATACCAATTTTACTGGTTGTGGTGTGGTTGTACGGACTAATGTATGCAGCAGGTTCATCACTCAACATCGTGACTGTCACAATTGCCACCATATCGCTAGGTGTTGGTATCGATTATTGTATCCACGTTACCGAACGGTATCGGGAAAGTCGGGAAAAGGGTGAGTCCCACAATGAGGCTTTAGTTGCAGTTGGTGGTGCTTGTAGTCTTGCTCTAATTGGTAGTGCTGCATCTGACATTGCCGGATTTAGCGTGATTGCACTGTCGCCTATGGGGCTGTTTAGAAACTTTGGAATTTATTCAGCAGCGATGATAGCCTTATCACTCATCGCAAGTCTTGTTTTGACTACTGCTGCGCTAGGTATTTTGGCGTTGATGTTACGTGATGATTCTACGCCAATGACAATTCATCTTGAAAACGAGTAATCTTTCCACGGACAATTCTGACCACGCTCAATTTATCCGCTATCTTCATCAATGAAAGATTTGAGGACGGAACGCTTCCACCGGGGTTGGCCCCATGGCAGTGGTGAATTTAATGTCTGAAAATGAAAACGATGAAGACTGGATGAAATATGCCAATGCGGGCTTTGGACAAACTAATTATTCACTCTGGGAAGATGATGAAACTGCGGCATCAGACGAGGGGAACCAGGAGCCAGAACAACTCGACTCGTTACCCACTGAACAACTAGGCACTCACATGGAAGAGGTCCCTCGTGCACCAAATCCTGCGGGACTGAAGCATTTGGTCAGAATTGGTTGCTGCGACCATTGCATTGGTCGACTTGGTGGTAAGAAACGGTTTAGCCAAACAATTCAAGATTCGGGACAAGAAGTCCGTAAGACTGTCGTCAGTGCAAATGGACACCTGGCAAATGTTAGAGAAGAAATCCCGCTTTGTCCATTCTGTGAAAATTTATTCGAGGAATCAGACTTACTTGCTGACATAATCTATGATGCAATACAACCTTACCAAATCAAACGTTTACAATTAGGCACAAGGTTTCCCAAAGACCAAGTCGAGGAAGAAGATAACCAGAGAAAACGTTTCGCTGCTGGCGGTTCAGATGGTTTGAAAACCGGACTGGTTACAGAGATTGCCAGAAATTTAACCTCCAGGCTAAAGGGTGCAAAATTGGTCAATGAGAATCCCCATGTTCTTGCTTTAATCGATGTCCTAACACTTACTGTCTCTCTTGACATAAGATCGCATTACATTTACGGTAGATATCAAAAGCTCGAAAGAGGCATTCCTCAAACAAAGTGGCCGTGTCGTGCCTGCAAAGGACGCGGATGTGAACGTTGTAACGACACTGGTTTGCAATACGAAAGAAGTGTTCAAGATTTAATCGGCAACCCTTTGCTGGAAGTATTTGGCGCTCCTGAACATTCATTCCACGGCATGGGTCGAGAAGATATCGATGTTCGGTGCATGGGTCGTGGGAGGCCTTTTGTGATTGAAATGAAGGAGCCGAGAGTAAGAGATTTTGATTACCAATATGCTATGCAACTAATCAATGAAGCGGCCGGCGGATCAATACACATAACTGACCTACGCTCATCAAATAAAAGTGAAGTTGTCAGGATCAAAGATACGCCCGCAGAAAAATCCTACACCATCAGATTTAGAATTGAGCAGATGAAAGAGCGCGAATACGCAGTATTGACAGCTCCGCTGGATTTAACCAAAGACTCAAGTAAAAAACCAAATAAAAAGCGACATCGAAGAGGCGACAAACGGAAAGACAACACAAAGCCACTTCCTGCTGAAATTATTACTGAAGAACAGGGTCCCTCAGAAGAAGAATTATCGAAAATGAAAAAGGGGGAATTAGAAGCTATTTGTGCTGAAAATAATCTGACAAAGACTGGTAAAAAGGCAGAGTTGATCCAGCGAATCTTGGCTATGCCGGCGCCAGGCAGTGCCCTATTTGAGTTACCTAGCGATGAGACAATAATCTCAACGATTTTATCGCTACACGGAGTAAAGTTGTACCAACGTACTCCTGACCGTGTTGCTCACCGAAGAGCAGACCTAATTAGAAGGCGAGACGTGATTGATGTCAACAAGCCAGTCGTGGAGATTATGGAAGATGGTACAAGAGAAGTCGAAGTTACCCTTCGCTGTGAATCTGGCACCTACGTCAAGGAAACTATCCATGGAGACAGTGGCCGCACCCAGCCCAGTGTTGCTTCTTTGCTGAAGGCAAAATGTGAAGTTATCTGGCTTGATGTTGGGGATATTCATGCCGATTAATTCCCCTGTTTTTACTCGGTTATTTTCGTCGCGGTGCTTATATGCGATTGGTAAGTCGGCAAATTGCTTCGAAGATGGCATTATGCTGTATCGGAGTAAAGTGAGGCGAAAATCATGAAGCGTTCAAAGGGCCAGAGAGTAAGAACTCGAAGCATTCTAAGAAGGAGAAAAAAAGAACGTAGTCGCTTGAATATCAGCCGTGTATTGCACGATTATGATACTGGCGACCGTGTGGCAATCGTATTAGACGGTGGTCAACAAGGCGGAATGCCGCACAGAAGATTCAACGGCAGAACTGGATTTATTCAGAAGAAACAAGGAGTTGCGTGGATCGTTGCAGTAAAAGACGGCAACATGCAAAAGACTGTCATTGCTAGACCAGAACACCTACGCCCATTGGAGTGATTTACTTGACCGAAAAAGAAAAATTTGTTGACTTTGCTACTGTAAGAGACTTGCTTGAAGGAGCTCAAGAAAGAAGGGGAGATCTAACTTACGAACAGGTTGCTGCACTACAGCATGCCCAATGGGCTGCCAGTGAAGGCAGAGTAGGTTACAAAACTGAACCGGAGGTATTTCTAACTCTAAAGGCTGCACTACTTGAGATGGACAAGCTTGCTCAATATCCTGACCTCGCTGCAAAACTTGCTGAACTAATGCCACTATATCCTAGCGATGTAAAAGCAGTACTGGTCTCTAAGAGAATTGCTATTGATGAATCTGAAATCAATGCAATCCTAGACACAGTAAGGCAGCATGTTGGCTTCGAGTGAAATTATCCGAGATGATTTCATGAGCGGTTTTAGTCGTGACCGCAATGTCAAAATTCCCAAAAAGTCTGATAAGAAGAGCAATGCTAAACCTTCACAATACTTGCCAACAAGACCTGCAGAAGGTCGTAAAGAGGTCGTAAAAAAAGTCGAACACAAGCCTCGTACTAATCGACGACCAGACAATCAACGTCGGCAATCTCAAACACATCGTGGCAATAGAGGCCGAGGTAACACTTCAAGAGATAAGCCGCAGCGTCAACGTCGCCCAACTCCTCTTGATGACGAAGTTTGGGCAAGGGTCATCGAAAACGATACTAAAACCAATGTGATTGTTGCCTTGGGTGAAAGTAAGATGTTACTTGGCAGATTTGCCGCTAAGAACTCCAATTCTTCTGTTGGTGATAGAATATATATCGGCGTTGATGGTGACAAGCGTACTGATGTTGGAGATATCCTAGGTATGGCCAAAATGGAACTGTTGTCTAATTCAGCAGCCAGCGATTTACCATTAATCATTCAATTATTCATCGAAGAAAAAGCGGCTCACTTCATCAAGGCCTTTTTCAATATTGCAGGCCCGCTATCGCTCAAGCAACACGCCTTCGAACTACTTCCAGGCATTGGTAAAAAGAAAGCTTTGCAAATGGTAGAGGTTAGAGGCTCGAGTGGCTTTACCAGCATTGAACAGCTAAACGAATCTTGTACCATTGATGCAGCAGAACTGCTTGCTAAGCGTTTTGTTGCCGAAATTGGTGATAGAAACCTACAACCGCGACTTACAGAATTACTGTTACCGGTGACAGCATGAGAGGCGCTCGAACTCTAGTTGATTTACTGCGTAGTAAACAGGATAATGACAAGTCTCTTGGCCAACATTTCTTGATTAATGATGATCTAATTGCGCTTCCTCTGCAATACGCCGAGATTGTCAAACATGACCATGTATTGGAAATAGGGCCCGGGCCTGGAGTATTAACTGAGGCTTTATTGGAGCAGGGTTGCAAGGTAACTGCAATTGAAATCGATGAAGGTGCGGTAAAACATTTACAGAAAGTATTCGCCAGTGAAATCACCGCAGGACAATTGAATTTACTCTCAGGAGACGCTCTACAGGTGAAATGGCCAAGTTCAATCTCCAAAGTTGTGGCTAATATTCCCTACCAAATCTCTTCGCCATTGGTAGAATTACTAACTAAATATTTGCGTAATGAAGAGGTAAGTCTATTGCAGAAAGTTGTGCTTCTAGTGCAAGAAGAGTTTGCTGAAAGACTAGTTATGGAGTATGAGTCTGATGTTGGTTCTCTTGGAATGACTGCGCTATTGGATTGGCAATCTGAGATGTTGCAAAAAGTAGCTCCTCACAACTTTAGCCCAAATCCAAGAGTGAATTCCTGTTTTATCGAAATGACTCCTAGCCATGAACAATTTGATTGTGATAAGCGCCTTGTTAAACAAGTAATTCATCAAGCCTTCAAACAACGAAGAAAGAAAATTCGTACCAGCCTTAAATCTGTTCCACGGAGACTGAATAGAGTCCCTAATTGGTATTCTGCACGATGGAAGATGGCGATTTCAAGTTTGGCTGATGATGAAAGAATGAACGCCCGACCTGAGGAGTTTGATTTTGATGATTGGATAGGGTTTTGTCAAGATTTGGAAAAAATCCAAGACAATTCCTAAACCTGACCTCAGCCTATCGTTTATCTACAAAATTATGCTTGATTTTAAAGAAATTAGCGGGGAGAGGTTTTTCTTAGGAGTGGCGACTGGGCAGGACTTGTCGGAGGGGATGCTATGGCAAAGAAAGACACATATCTTGCACTATTAAGGCGTGGAATTGATGATACTACAGCCCAGCAGCTAGCCGATGCTGGACTGAAAATTGGTGATTTAAAGAAAATTGACCGAAATATGCTAATTGAAAACTATGCACTAAAGCCAGATATCGCTGATGGTGTTATTTCAATTATCAATTCTGCTCACTCTTCTCACGGTAAAGAACGGTTTCTAGCGTCGGTCTTAGCACCTGAAAAGAAAGTCGATTCAAAAATTGAAGAAATCAAATTTAAGCGTAAGCAAAAAGACGTTCTAACAGAATTAGCCGAGCAAAAAGAACGTTTGAAAATCGCTAAGGTTGAAGCATTCCGCGGCAAGAAATTGATTATGAACCGTTTAGGTAAAACTGTTGAATTGATTGTTAAACTAGAAAACAATCTCTATGACGAGGGTAAAGATGATCAAAAGGTCAAGATAAGAGACCAACTAGAAACTAGAGGCTTAGAGGCCGCCAGAGATCATGAGATGTTAGAACTGGAAGGAACTCCTCAAGACATTGTTGACTTCAGGAGAAAGTTCGTTCCTGGGCTTATTTTCCACGCTTGCCCGATTTGTGGTGACGAAATGGACCCTAGACAAGCTAGAGACCAAGATAAACCAGAAGAATGGGTATTTATCTGTTGGGAATGTGAAGAGAATTTCATTCCTGATCTAGCTGCTAATGTCGAGCAACGTTTGGTAAATGGCAACCGTATATTTATCGATGAGAGCAAGCGACCAAGAAATTCAGTACCTCCTAAACCGGCAGCAATGGATTTCTCTTCGGTAAATGACATGATTAAGAAAGACCTCGCTCAAACTGGAACAGACGCTGATGAGATGAGCCGAGTGGTAGAAGAGAGTACTCTTGGCGGTGGATTGATGGACATCAATGATTGGATTGATCAAACATTGGCTGCTAAGGATTACATCCAAGCACAAGAAGATAGAGAAGACTTCATCTTGAGAACCGGTGCTGGTGCTACTAAGTTCAATAAGTGGATGAAGAAGGCTGGGTTATACTTCAACAAACAAACTGGCCGTTGGACACGTCACAAAGATGTACGTTGAGGCGATGGTATGGCTGAGAGTGTTGGAGAGACGCTCAAACTTGTGAGATTTTTGCAAGGGGCAAAATTACTTGGCCAAACCAGATTAGTTATCGGTGAAACTCTAGTTGAGCATGCTGAATCTGCTGGCGTTAATCTACCAACAAACTGCACTTCAGGAACCTGTGGAACCTGTATGGTGACATTGGTTAGAGGAAAAATTCCAGTTCCTGAAATACTGCCACCTGGACTTGATGATTATCTAATAGAACAAGAGGCTCGGCTTGGTTGTATTGGCTGCCCTACTACCGATTGTGACATTGACATTCGGCCACCATTGTGATGATTGATATGTTTGATAATTGGGGTAATACTGAATGGTTTATCCTGGTTATTGACATCATTGCAGTGATTATTGTGGTCCGGTTTCTAAGAAATAAAATTAGAAGAAAACTCAATGAGGTCGAATTGCGGCAGAGTTTTCAAACACGCCAAAGACGAGACTTGAACAAAGACAAAAATGACCAACCGCCAAACCAGTAGGTTGGCTCTGGTAATGGTTTGGACATGTTCAAGAACCTGTGACCACTTAATGAATACATGAGGG
>JAQXFJ010000292.1 GCA_029250385.1 Candidatus Poseidoniaceae archaeon
TACCTCCTTCAGGTATTGGTAAAATACCAAATATGTTCAATTCCAAAGTTAAGAACCATCACCAAGTAGTCGGATTATTTAACGAAATTGACCAGAGGTTTTGAGTGATAAAATGCCAAAGATAGCTTATTACCCTGGTAATGTTGCTCGAGCCGCTTCAATGGAAGTAGAAGATTGTATACAACCGCTCTGCAAAACGTTAGGTATCGATTTAATTGAATTGCCAGAAGCAACTAGTGATGGTGGCAATATTATCAAGCAAGCCTCAACAAAATTACAACATGCTTTGGTGGCAAGAAACCTAGCATTAGCTGAAGAAAAGGGGCTAGATATCATGACCACTTGTGCAACAAGCCATGGAATCATGAAAGATACTATGCAAGATTTGAAAGATGACCCTATCTACTCAGCCCAATTAAATAACTTGATTGCCCGCTCTACGGGCGTTGAGTACCGAGGTGAAGCGGAGTCATGGCATCTATTGCACTACCTGGTAGAAGAGATTGGACTTGACAAAGTTAACGACGCAGTAATTAATCCAATTGATCTCAATATTGCACCTTATTATGGGCCAAATATGCAAAGAGAGGGATTTTGTGCCCAGGACGACCCATTCATGCCGTCTTATCTAGAACAACTCATTACTGCATTAGGTGGCCGACCGGTAAATTATGATTTAAAGTGTCAAAGTGTCGGTGCCCCCTCATTACTTACTCTAGAAAAACCTGTTATGTCTCTCATTTCATCTGTTATTAGCGACGCAAAATCAAATGGTGCTGACATAATCGTAAGTGCTTGTACAGTATCTCACTCAAACCTTGATTCATATCAATCTAAGGCAGGGCGCAAGACTGGTAAAAATACCAGTATACCTGTAATACATCTAGCTGAACTGGTAGCCTTTGCCCTGGGTCATTTCCCTGACAGATTGGCACAGCTGAGAACTAGAGCAATTTTGATTGGTGGCTGAAATTTGCTCAGCCATATAAAAAAGGCATAATAAGTTGATAATTATCAACGCTCAAGATCTCAGATAGCGTTGTTTGATCAGATTTCAAAATATCAGTAATGGAATCAAATTTCTCAAACAATTGAAGGCAAACTTCCAAATCTAAGTCAGTTATTTGGCACAATATTGTTGCTTGCTTATTTATCCCATCAGTATTCCACTTGGCTAACAGGGTGTGTGATTCTTCACCTTGATTGACCATTGCCGCTATTTCTTTTGCAGCATTGCTGCAGTGCATTGTGATGGAACTTTCATCGACGTCTTGATACTTCACATAATCTCGCATTTTTGTTGAAAAGTTTTGATTATTCTTAGCAATTAAAAATATCAAATGAGCCGATTCCATCGAGTCTTTGGTCGTTAAAATCGGCACGCCTAAGTCTAAACTAACATGGGCTAAAGCTCCGAGTACTGCGTTGGGGTGAACTGAATTTCCTATTTCTCCAAGTTCGATTAACAATATTGGTTGATTAGTTGATTGTCTCATTCTTTGGCACTGTTTGAACAATCTTTGATCAATTATTGAGGTTAGTAAATCACGAGAAGTTTTCCGCTCAATTAGAATATCCTTACTTAACAAAATATCACCTGTTTCTAGGTTTTCAAATCTAACAGACATTCCAAGGCTGGTAAGATAGGCAGATAAAGTTGAAGACGCTTCTCTATGATCAAGAACCACATTCATGTCAATAGTTTGCGATAATGTTTGAATTACATCTTTGGTGGCTTTTAATACAGCGATTTCCTGCTCTCTGGTGTTATTTTCAGTGCTTGTTTCTCGGTAAAAGTCATCTAAACCGGTTTGATTTCTCGGGCGTTTGTCTTTTGCTGCTACAGAATTTTGCTTTTCGTGACTTATTGGCCGCTCTATAGGATTAGCAGTACTTTCATCCTTGATTATATCATACTCAAGGTTAAGCCGTTCTTGTTCGATTGTTAGGAATTTTTCGGCAGGAATTTCATTCATTCCCAACTTGACAGAAAAACTGGATAGAACATCCCCAGAAGCAGGCTCACGTAATGGGATTCGCCCCATTCGCTGTATTTCCTCAAGATTTTTGTACATACGTCGCTCTCTTACCTTGGCAGCATTGTTGACAAATTCATCTCTTGTATTGCGAGCAATCAATGTCTTTACTGTCCCTGAACTTTGTCTAGCAGTTCGCCCTCGCCTTTGTATGGCTCTTATTGCGCTTGGCACCGGTTCATACATCAAGACAAGGTCTGCAGATGGAACATCTAATCCTTCTTCGCCCACAGACGTTGCGACCAATACATTTACTTCTCCTGAGCGAAATTGTTCAAGTCTCGCCAATTGTTCTTTCTGCTTCATACCTTTTTGTTTTCCGCTAGTAGCTTGCCCAATGAACGGTGCCACCTTCACCTGATCAATATTTTCGAGTACTTGATTGAGATTTTGCACGGTGTATCTGTATTCGGTAAATATGAGAATACGGGAATTAGGATTTTGTTTTAACCTTTCAGTAATCATATCGACTACTTGGGTAACCTTTGGGTGTATCTCGCCGAGTTTTTCTGCCGCCTTCCTGAAGTTGTGAATTACCGGTTTTGCGATGAATCTATTTGTCCCTCTACCACCAGTCCTGCCTTCGTCTTCGGCTTTGTCGAGAAATAATGTTGCTGGTATCACTCCTTGTGTCCTGAGCAAGTCTAGTAACATGTGCATTCTGCGAACATCAGAAACTTTACGCGCAGCGTTGTAACCTCTAGCGTCTCTCCGGCTAATTGCCCTGCTAACAGATTGCTGTGCATCTGTTATGATTTTTGAAGTGAGATTTTTTACCGGAGCCATAAAACCCATCCGCTGTAAGGTTTCAACTTCTGTTGATTGATATTCTTGCAATGGGTATATGAGTGTTTTTAATGTATCAGGAAGGTCGACTGGGACGATGTCATTTTGTAACTCGACAGCATATGGTTTTAGCATTACTTCATCTCTTTTTGAGATGTCAAGCCGATCGATTGCTAATCTTTTGGCAACCTCAAGTATTGATGATTTTGTCGTCCCAGGGCTGGCTGTAGCTCCCAAAGTATAGCCATCAGGGTTGGCATTAAGGAACAAGTCTCCAACTTGAGCGTAGGGATGATTTCCGGTGGCATGATGCGCCTCATCGAAAATTAACAACGCTACTTCAGTCAAGGAAATTATTTCATTAATTGCATCATTCCTAATCACCTGGGAAGTAGCCATCAAAATTTTACCTGTATCCCAAAGTGAACGTCGTTTATTTGGTGGTGTTTCACCAGTATATCTTACGATTGTCTCCGGATCTATGTTTAACATCTCTCGAGCCATTCGCTGTTGCTGGTCAACCAGTCCAGTAGTGGGGGCAATTAAAATTATTTTTTTGTTACTTAATCGAAGGGTCTCAGCCATTAGCATCCACTGCACTGCAGTTTTGCCAAATCCAGTTGGCATTACCATCAAACATGATGATGTCAATGCGTTTTTTAATGCCCTAATTTGATATCCTCTCGCCTCTACACCGTCTTGTAAAAGCGGGTGTATCATTGTAGGCATCAATGGCTCTTTTGGTCGAGGGTTCAAAAGCATGATGATTAAAATAACTCGACATTAACCACTAAAAAACTATCATCCCCTACCGCCATAATCGATTGACAGAAAAGCAATACAGACCGAACCACTCATATATGATTGGTAAGTCGGATGGTTGCTCAAAGGTGAGTAGCCAGACACAACGGGCCATCCCAAGAGGACCCCGATAGTCTTGTTCCGCATTCGTTGGAACGAGGCGCAGTGTCACGGCCACTCCTATCTGGAGAGCCCTCGTACGCCCTCTCGGTGGGGCCCCTGCGCTGTAACAAAATAATGGAGGAATCCCAATGGCGAAAAGAAGTCACCCACGAAGAGGTTCGATGGCGTTCAGTCCGCGTAAGCGTGCCAAGCGTCCTTTCGGACACGTAAAGTCGTGGCCAAAAACCGAAGCGAGCGAAGTTAGAATACAAGGATTTGCAGGATGGAAAGCCGGCATGACTCACATTTTGGCTCGTGATTTAAACCCAAGAAGCCCAGCTGCAGGACAGGAAGCAAGGATTCCTGTAACAGTAGTAGAATGCCCAAAGATGAGAATCTTAGGTGTTCGTGGATATCAGATGACTCCCTATGGCAAGCAAGCTATTGGTGAGGCATGGGCCGATGCTGGCATGATTGCTGAAGCGTTTAGTGATCTATTCAAGAAATTGCCTCAACGCAAAGAGCATGATGCTGAGAAACATTTCGAAAATCTAGAAAATGCAGATTTGTGTGAAGTTAGACTAATAGTCGCTACTCAACCAAGTCAAATTTCAGGAATACCAACCAAGGTCCCAGATGTAATGGAAGTAGGTCTTGATGGTGGAAACTCCAGTGAACAACTAAACTATGCCAAGGAAAAGTTTGGTGAAGAATTTTCATTTGCTGATTGTTTCGAAGAAGGAATCCTTATCGATATCGTTGCCGTCACCAAAGGATACGGATGGCAGGGTGTAATCAAGCGATTTGGTGGTAAACTCCAATCTCACAAGAACTCAAAGAAGCGCAGGCAACACGGAAACATGGGTGACTTCGGTACAGGATATGTAAGAAAGACTATCCGACAAGGTGGTCAAACAGGATACCATCAAAGAACTGAATACAACAAGAGAATCATGAGAGTTGCTAATCCAGAAGAACATGCAATAACTCCATCAGGTGGATTTTTGCACTATGGTGAAGTAAATTCTGACTACATCTTGGTCAAAGGTAGCGTTCCTGGACCTTCAAAGCGTTTGATTAGATTTAGAGACGCCACTAGAGGTAGTGACAGAACTCTTCATGATTACGAAATCACGTACGTAAGTACAGCATCCAAGCAGGGGGCCTGAAGATGAAAGTTGCAGTAAAAGATATTACCAACACAATCAGTGCTGATGAGCTAGATGCAGGTAGGCTACAAGATACTTTTGAGATATCTGTCTCAGACGGGTCAAAGATTGCATTACCTGCCTCCTTTGCTACTCCACTTCGTGAGGATTTAGTCAAACTAGCAGTAGCATCTAGCCGAGCAAATCGCAGACAACCATACGGTTCAAGGCCACACGGTGGAAAAAGAAAGCCAATGGCTGGTATGAAGCACTCCGTCGAATGGTGGGGTAAGGGAAGAGGTGTCTCAAGAATTATGAGGCGAACTGGTCAGAAGAGAGCAGCTCAAAACCCTCACACACTTGGTGGAAGAAGAGCCCACGGACCTAAGGTCGAAAAGATATGGGCCCGTAAACTAAATCAAAAAGAACGACGACTTGCAAGAGACACAGCACTTAGGGCAACCACTGACATGGACATGGTAAGTTCTCGAGGTCACCAAATTTCAGAAGAGGTATCTTCTCTACCTATCATACTAGGTAACTATGTTGAAGTTAGAGACGGCAAGAAAGAAGAGTTTGATTTTGAGTCATTCAACCATGGCTCTGCAACCCGTAAGGTTCTAGCAATCTTTGACGGACTTGGTCTGGGTGATGACTTGCAAAGAGCAAGAGAAGGAAGAAAAATTCGTGCTGGAAAGGCGACAATGAGAGGAAGGGTCCACAAGACTCCTAAATCCATACTACTTGTTGTTAAGGAAAAATCAGGATTAGCACAAGCAGCTAGAAATCTACCTGGAGTAGATGTAGTTGCTGCTAAGGATCTAAACGCTGAA
>JAQXFJ010000298.1 GCA_029250385.1 Candidatus Poseidoniaceae archaeon
TGGACCAGCTCTTGTGGAGGCTACGGTAACGGTGTTGGAACCGGTGGCCCGCAATGTACTTCTCCTGACGTTACTGCGATATTAGGGTCAGGCGAAGAAATGATTATTCGCCTGCATGAAGGTGGTAGTTATATTTCTGAACTGAGAGTTAATTACAAGGACCCATCTGGAACTTTAGGACAATGGAATCCAGGCAGTGAAGGAGATACCTCAAATGTCGATGGAAGTCCATCTGGATTAATTTTCAGCACCCCAGGTCTCTACTTCTTTAATCTAGAGGACACATGGGGCGACGGTGCTAACGGTGGAGGATTTGAAGTTATCAAATCTCAAACTGGTGCATGGACTGCAACTGGAAACACCAATCCATCCTTATGGTGGGATCCTGGTGTTGCAGGATTACTAACAGTGGAACCAGGTTACAGAGGACCGTACGTCGGATATTCTTACAGCCCAGGTACTACTCCAGCTGGATATTCTAATACAATGGATGGAATACTAATCCAAAATAACGGTGCAGACCCAGTAGATTATCAATTGGTCGGAGTTGACCAATGGGGAGACGGTTGGAACGGCAACTACATGCGTGCACAGGTTGCTCCAGTAGGAACTTGGACAACATCGACTACTGGTTTCCCTCCAACTTCTAACAACTATGGTGGCCCATACGGGACATCAGTTGCTGCAATTGGAACCACTGCTTCTTATGCGAATGTGCCATTCACATCCGGTAGATATTCAGCACCTGTATCAGTTACTCTTGATGCAGGTTATGAGATGAGGTTCCAGATGAACCGTGGAGGAAGTTATGCTGGTGAAGTTGCTCTGCAGATTACAGAAGCTATGGCACCAGATAATTCATGGGATGGACCAACCATTTCCAACAACGACATTAATTTCGATTCAGTAAATAACAATCCGAATGCTATAGGACTTGATTTGACTAATTGTGACATACAAGATTATACCATAACAACACAATCTAATACTATTGATATTGGACAAAATGCTGTAGTCAACAACGGATGTTCATGGTCTGATGTAGGTTCTACAATCACTGGATTCGACTTGTCAAGTTCAATTGGATACAATGACGATAATACTTTCAATGTCGACTTATCATTAGATGGAACTATTATTTCCGGGTTTGAAACTGGTGTTTACAAAACCGGTGGCGGTATTCTTGAAATTACTAACAGTGCTATTATCACTGCTGGTGATGGTGGAATTGGAGTTCACACTGACGGAATAGACCTTTCAGTAATAAGCGCTACTTTTGACGGAGGACTAACAGGAACTGGATTGAAAGTAGTCAACAGTTACTACGCTTGGTTATACCCAATGGATGTAACAGGAAACATTGGTCTTCATGCAGTTGATTCAGAGATTCTCTGGGATGGCGGATCGACTGATGCAAGCACATCACTGCTTGCCGAAAACGTGGGCGGTACTGTTCAATCCATAACCGATACAGGTGGTATTCAGATTGATGCCCAGACTGACTCTAGACTAACTGTAATAGACTTCCCGCTTGATGAGACGAGAATGCTCGTTGATGCTACATCTATTGTTGATGAAGCAAACTGGCTAGATATTGATGCGAACCATCTTGGTTCAGAACCTACAGCCTCTGTGGGTCTGTCAATTATCTCTGACGGTGATTATACAGCATACAGTTCTCCGGTATTTGAAGGGACAATGGTTGCTGATGGGGATTCTGAAGACTGGTTTGGTAACAATGTACTAAATCCATCTGGATATGCTATGCCAGGTGCAATTGGTGGTCCAATGTACCTGACTAATGATGCTGGAAACCTGTTCTTTGGACTTGACAGTATCAGTAGCGCTACTAGCGATGTCTACATCTACATAGACAGCAACGATATGGCTGGTTCAACTACTGGTTTTAATGGAGTTCATACACTGCCATATGCGGCAGATTACGCAATCGTAGCAACAAGTACCTCAACAGATGTTTACTATTACAACGATCCTGCATGGGTACTAGATCCTACTGCTAATGCAGTTTCAGCGGAAGGTAGTTATCTAGAAATTTCAGTGCCTGTATCATCAATTGGTGGTACTAGCGC
>JAQXFJ010000305.1 GCA_029250385.1 Candidatus Poseidoniaceae archaeon
AAAGCCCTCGAAACATATGACCTCATGAGTCAAGGTTACTTCACTCACGCAACTCCTACCTTATTCAACTCAGGTACACCGACCCCACAAATGTCTTCCTGTTTCTTGTTGACAATGCAAGATGATTCCTTGGTAGGTATTTATGACACTTTGAAACAATGTGCACTTATCTCTAAATCCGCTGGTGGAATCGGTCTTTCAATACATCATGTCAGGTCAAAGGGCTCTTACATCAAAGGGACAAATGGGGAAAGTAACGGTATTGTTCCAATGTTGCGGGTATTCAATGACACCGCAAGATATGTTGATCAAGGTGGCGGCAAAAGAAAAGGCTCAATCGCAATTTACCTAGAACCATGGCACCCTGATATCTTGGCATTCCTAGACTTGAGGAAAAATCACGGGAAAGAGGAATTAAGAGCGAGAGATTTGTTTTATGCACTGTGGACTCCAGACTTGTTTATGGAAAGAGTGCAAAATAATGCTGACTGGTCATTCTTTTGTCCTAATGAATGCCCTGGTCTTCAAGACGCTTATGGCGAGGATTTCAAGAAATTATTCGAATCTTATGAAGCACAAGGCCTCGCTCGAGAAACACTTCCTGCAAGAACCGTTTGGGATAAAGTTGTAGAATCACAAATTGAGACAGGAACCCCTTACATGCTTTACAAAGATGCAGCAAATACAAAATCAAACCAAAAGAACCTGGGGACTATTAGATCGTCAAATCTTTGCACAGAGATTATGGAATACACCGCCAAAGATGAAGTAGCAGTTTGTAATTTAGCATCGATTGCATTGCCTAGGTTTGTCAAAGAAGATAGCAATGAATTCGATTTCCAAACATTGTACGATGTGACTTATCATGTTACTGGAAATCTTAACAGAGTTATTGATGTAAACTACTATCCTGTAGAAGAAGCAAGAAATTCTAACATGAGGCACAGACCCATTGGCCTTGGTGTACAAGGTCTGGCAGACACTTTTGCTATGCTGGGAATGAACTTTGAATCTGATGAAGCAAAGAAGTTAAACAAAGAAATCTTTGAAACTATTTACTACGCATCATGCACAGCATCCAAGGACCAAGCCATTATTGAAGGTCCTTATTCAACATTCAAAGGCTCTCCTGCCAGTGAAGGAATACTACAATTCGACTTGTGGGACATGAATGAACACAGTGGTATGTGGGATTGGGATTCACTCAAGGCAGAGATTGTTGAGCACGGTATGAGAAATTCTCTACTTCTAGCGCCAATGCCAACCGCATCAACATCACAGATTCTGGGTAACAATGAATGTTTTGAAGCGTTCACTTCTAACCTCTATGTTAGAAGAACTCTTTCTGGTGAATTTATTGTGCCAAATAAACACCTGATCAAGGATTTGATTAGTCAAGGTCTATGGAGTTTGGAGATGAAAGACGAGATTTTGCGACACAAAGGCTCAATTCAAAATATCGCAGGAATACCTGACAGGCTCAAGGATCTGTACAAGACAACTTGGGAAATTAAGCAAAAGAACGTGATTGATATGGCTGCAGATCGAGGTGCTTACATCGACCAAAGCCAATCAATGAATATCCATATGACTGATGCGAATCCCGCAAAGGTTACTTCAATGCACTTCTATGGATGGAAAAAGGGACTTAAGACTGGAATGTACTACTTGAGGACTAAAGCAGCTGTAGACGCAATTCAATTCACTGTTGAACAAAAGAAGGCCGAAGATCAAACCGTATCTGGTTTGGCGGATAGAGCAGAGGTTACCAGTTTGGAAGCCATTGCTTGTAGTCTAGACACTCCAGATGACTGTCTAAGTTGTGGTTCGTGATTATACTTCAGACTGTTTGTTACACTTTGGACAAGATATTTTTCCACTGTAACCATTAGGGACCATTAGTTGATTTTCACAATGTGGGCAACTTAGAACTGTCTTACCTGGGTTTTCTCTGCCAAGTAGTCTTTCTATTGCAACCGGCCATCCCTCTTTCATCTCTTCTTCAGAGAATAATAGTGGAAGAGCTGCAATGCCAATTCCAAGTAGAGTACACATCATAGAAAACGGTATCATCATACCTCCATCGGAGAGTGAAACAGAAACTGGATTCAAGTCTCCGCCGCTGAATATAATACTTAAAGTCCCAGATAGTATGAATGTAACAATCGTGAGATTAACTCCATTACGGTATTCCTGACTCAATAGTATTCCACTGAAAATGAATAAAGATGCAACGATAAATGCAACAGGGGCTAATAGCCAGCCTAGACTACCTGCACCAAATGCAGCAAAACCTAGTGCCCAGAACATTCGGAAAATCCCGTAAATAATTATGACTGTTCCAACAGCAGAAACAGTGCCGTTACTTTTCCCGACTACGATTCCTTGAGGTGTCATTCTCCCATAAACCACTTGAGGGCTGACAGGCATCTGTCCCGGCATGGAATTGACCGGACTTGAGAATGATGTCGGTTGATAGTTAGGGTTTGCTGCTTCATCTGCTTCCATCAGCCGAATCATTACTTCATCTTTGTTTCCTGAAACCTTCAAACCTCTGGTTTTACACATCTTTTTCAAATCAAGCAAGGTCATTGTGTCGTAAGACATGGGATTTCTACTCCAGCCTTCCATTTATACTTATACCCTGCAATATGTTTGATTAAACGGTATGTATTGCATGGCCAAGAGTTGCCAACACAGCCTCATGAGTCATTTCAGTCATAGTAGGGTGTGCGTGAATAGTGCCTGCAATATCTTCTAACAATGCACCCATTTCTAACGCCAAGGTCCACTCGCCAACAAGTTCGCTAACATGAGTGCCTACTGCTTGAATACCTAATATGCGGTGATCATCTTCTCTAGCACAGACTCTGACAAAACCACCGGTTTTTTCTGCTTCTTGTGTTAGTGAGCGGCCGTTTGCCGCTAGTGGGAACTTACCAATAATTACTGGATGACCTGCTGCTTTTGCTTCATCTGGTGATAAACCGACACTAACAATTTCAGGTTCGGTAAATACAATTGCCGGAACTGCAACAGGGTCATATTCTCTTTTTGTACCTGAAATAATCTCTGCCACCATCTCTCCTTGGAAGGAGGCAACGTGAGCAAGCATCTCTCCTGAATCGCATACATCACCAATTGCATAAACACCTTTCATATTAGTTTCACAGCGGTTGTTTACCTTGACAAAACCTCGTTCATCTAACGCTACTCCGGTTGGATTTAACGCCGCAGTATTTGGTTTTCTACCTACAGTGACTAATATTTTATCAGCGATTATCTCCTCAGGTTTAGTTCCCTCCTTAGCATTCTTGTCGACATAGAATAGTTTCGTACGACCGTCTTTAGTATCTTCACTACCTTTAGCAAATACACCTGTATGAACTTTCATCTTGTTTTTCTTAACAAATAATTCGAGAGGTCTTCTTAATTCCTTATCAAAAATCGGTAATATTGAATCCATTGCTTCAACAATTGTCACCTCTGAACCAAGCATTCGGTAAGTTATGCCAAGTTCTAGACCAATATATCCGCCGCCAACTACAACAACGTGTTTTGGCAGTTCTTCTAAGGCCAATGCTTCTCTGGATGATATCACATTGTCATTAAATTTCATGAATGGTAATTCAATCGGGACAGAACCATTGGCGAGGATTACATTTTCCCCTTCGATAATCATGGCATCTTTGCCAGATCCAACTTTGACAGTTTTGGCATCTTGGAACTCAGCCCATCCGTTGATTAATTCAGCACCAGATGACTTCAATAAATGTTCGACACCTTTGTTGAGTTTGTCAACTATATCGTCTTTCCATCCGACCATTCCTGACATGCTCAGTTCAGCGGGACCGGGGATTGAAATCCCCATATGCCCAGAATCCTTAGCATGCTTTGCTAAGTCATGGAATCTATGTGCAGCATGAATTAGTGCTTTGGAGGGTATGCAACCACGAATAAGGCAAGTGCCGCCGGCTTTTTCGCCTTCCACGATGATAGTAGAAAGTCCTAGTTGTCCAGCTCTAATTGCAGCAACATAGCCTCCAGGCCCTGCTCCAATGATTAATACTTGGCATTTTTTTGTCTGCATGATATCACTCACATGAATATTGTTGCAGGGTTTTCAAGATAGGTCTTGACTCTTTGAACTAGAGTAGCCCCATCATGTCCATCTACGACTCTGTGGTCCCATGATGATGATAGATTCATCATTCTTCGCACCACAATTTGACCATTTCTTACAACAGCTCTTTCTTTGGCATTATGAACTCCTAAGATTCCTACTTCTGGTTTGTTGATTATTGGAGTGGCACCAAGTCCACCTAGTCGTCCTAGGCTGGTGATAGTAAATGTTGAACCACTCAATTCATCTGCTCCAGCTTTTCCTTCTCTAGTAGCTGACGTGACCCTGACCATCTCAACGGCAGATTGCCAGATGTCCATAGCTTCGACATGCTTTACCACCGGAACATACAATCCACGGTCAGTTTGAGTTGCAATACCAAGATTGATCGCTTGGTGTCTAGTTACTACATTTGCATCATCATCGTAAAGCGCATTACATTCCGGGCTCTCTCGCAGTGCTTTGACTAATGCTTGCATTATGAATGGCAAGTAAGTCAATTTTGGTGCTCCATCAGGTCTTGTTGCGTTGAGATGTTGTCTTAATTCTTCCAGAGCGGTAATGTCAACTTCTTCAAAATATGAGAAATGCGCAATACTGCTGTAAGACGCCATCATACTGTCGGCAATTTTCCTGCGAAGTCCAATCACTTTGATTTCTTCAGTGCCAGTCATTTTTGTTTTTGTGCTAGAACCTAGAGGTGCGAAACTAGTTGCTCCACCCGCTCCACCGGCTATGTGCCTATCTAGGTCTGCGTGACTAATTCTACCTGCAGGTCCTGAACCTGCAACAATTTGTAAGTCAATATTGGCTTGTCTTGCTCTCTGCCTTACAGCAGGGCTTGCCAGTGCTTTGGTTCCAGCAGCGCGGACGACAGGTTCTGGTGCCGAAACAGGTTTGGGAGATTCTACTGCGACCGGTTCAGGTTTTGGTTTTGTGGTTTTCTCGACCTTAGGAGTTTCTTCTACTTTCGCAGCATCTTTTGCTGCAGGTGTGGCAGAAGCGTTTCCGTCGCCATCAACTTCAAATTCGATACAGACTTCTCCAACTGGTAGTATGTCGCCAGGTTCTCCAATAATCTTTGAGACAACTCCGTCAACAGGTGAAGGTATCTCTACAGTGGCTTTATCAGTCATTACCGATAGAATTGGGTCATCTTCTTTGATTTTATCGCCAACTGAAACCATCCATTCAACAACTTCTCCTTCAACAACTCCTTCACCTATATCTGGTAGCTTAAATTCATATATTCCCATTATTATTCCTCCTGTGTTTTCTTTATTGCATCAGCAATTCTTTGTGGACTTGGTAAGTAATCCCATTCAGTAGTATGTGGGAAAGGAGTGTCCCAACCAGTTACCCGAATGATTGGTGCTTCTAAATGGTAGAAACATCGCTCTTGAATTGAAGCACTCATCTCTGCACCAAAACCACTGGTCTTTGGTGCTTCGTGGACAATAACACAACGCCCAGTCTTCTTAATGGAATTCACTACAGTATCTCTATCCCAGGGAACCAAAGTTTGTAAATCGATTAATTCACAATCAATACCAGAATTCTTGATGGCTTGTTCAGCGACGTGGACCATTGCCCCCCATGATATGACTGTGCAGGCAGATCCTTCTTTGACAATACGGGCTTCTTCAAGTGGTATTGAGTAATATTCCTCAGGTACTTCCCCGTCAGGATGGCTATTCCATGTAGGGACCTTGTGTGGGTCGCCATAGAATGGGCCTCTATAGCACCTCTTTGGCTCGAAAAATATTACTGGATCATTCGACTCAATTGCTGAAGTTAGTAATCCCTTAGCGTTATATGGATTTGAGCAGTATACCACTTTTAATCCAGGAGTGTGAGTAAATTGAGCTTCAGGCGATTGTGTATGGTGATGCCCTCCCTTGATTCCTCCACCTGCGGGAGTTCTAAAGGTAATCGGGCTGGTAAATTCTCCACCAGACCTGTGTCTTAATTTTGCTATTTCGTTGACAATCTGGTCATATGCAGGAAATATATAGTCAGCAAACTGAATCTCTGCAATTGGCCTAAGTCCGTTCAATCCCATGCCCATAGCAATAGCGGCGATACCGCCTTCTGCAAGTGGTGAATCAAATACTCGATGGGCGCCAAATTGTTCTTGTAAGCCTGCAGTTACTCTAAAGACACCGCCAAAATAGCCAACATCTTCACCAAATATTACAACATTTTCGTCTCGTTCAAGTTGGTGAGCAAGTGCGGAGTTAAGGGATGCAATCATATTCATTTTAGCCATGATAATCACCTATTTTCCTAGTTCCTCACGTTGTTCTTGAATATGCCAAGGTACTGTTTCGTACACTTCGGTAAAAATTGTTGAGGCAGGGGGGTAAGGTCCACTGGCTAAGTCACCAAACTCGCAGGCTTCTTTGTAAGCGGTCATGACTTCATCATCGATTTTCTGCTCTAATTGTTTATGCTTTTTCTCATCCCACTGGTTTGATTTAATCAAATAGGTTTTCAAACGCTCCACAGGATCTCCACCAGGCCAATATTTGAATTCGTCATCAGGACGATACGCTGATGGGTCATCTGATGAGGAGTGTGCACCTGCTCTGTAAGTATAGACTTCGATGTGAGTTGGTCCAAGTCCAGCACTCGCTCTATCCCTTGCCCATCTTGTGACACTGTATAGGGCTAGGAAATCATTTCCATCAACACGGATTGAAGGTATGTCGTAAGCGAGTCCACGTTCAGCGAATGTTCTGCCGCCAGTGGCAAGGTTTTGGTGGGTTGAAATTGCCCATTGATTATTTACTACATTGAGAATTACTGGGGGTTTGAAAGTCGATGCAAAATTAAGCGCATAATGATAATCACCTTGCGCAGATGTTCCATCGCCAAGCCAAGTTATACACGCTTCGTCTAGGCCTTTGTAGGCGCTGGCCATTGCAACACCGACAGCTTGGGAAAACTGAGTCCCCACTGGAGATGAAATTGATATGAATCTCCCTTCTTTCCATGTATAGTGAACCGGCATTTGTCTTCCTTTGACATTGTCTTCAGTATTTCCAATGCAGTGGCAAATCATGCTAACCATATCTCTGCCTCTAACAAATTGAGCCCCTGGTTGACGGTATGATGGGAAAATCCAGTCGTTATCTTCTAGCGCCATAGTTTGCGCAATTGCCACGGCTTCTTCCCCAAACGAGCGCATGTAGAATGATAGTTTACCAGTTCTTTGCATCTTTAGCATCCGGTCATCAAAAATCCTAAGTCGCATCATGTATTCTAACCCAAGAATCAGTTTTTCAGTAGAAATCTCAGGAATCCATTCACCCTTGGCTTCGTGCTCATCAGTTAGTACTCTGACAAGTCCAGACGCATGGGCAGTAGTATCTTGGGCGGTGGATTTTGCTGGGTCTGGGCGAGGTAAATCCTCGGGCTGCTCCTTGAATTTACCACCAAAATCTGCCTTCTCACCGGGTCTGAATGGAGGTACTCCAATTGTGTATGGAGTTGTTACCGCAGTCTTTCTACCGGTCATTGTTCCACCTCATGTAGAATTGGCTTTAAGGTATGTCGGTGAGGGTCATCTTTCTGTTTGACCATAACATAGGCGCCAGGTAGAATTTCTTGGTTTAGTGGGTCACGAGTTTTTCTGTATAATAAACCCGCCTTGTATGAAGACCTTACCAATGGTCCTGATGCAACACCGTGGAAACCTAGCGCTATTGCTTCTTGTGCCCAAACGTCATACATTTCAGGTTCGGGGTAACGGTCTATTTTGAGGTG
>JAQXFJ010000314.1 GCA_029250385.1 Candidatus Poseidoniaceae archaeon
CAGGCTGCCGATGAAGATATTGCAGTGGGTGAATTGGTATGGATTCGCGACATGACGCACAAGAAGCCGCTGGCTATTGGATGGTCAACCATGGAAGGTCAAGAAATGGCAGCTGCAACCAAAGGTAAGGGCATCAAAACCCTACATTGGATTGGCGATGAACTCTGGGATATGGAATCTTAGGAATTGATGTGTTCAACTAGGCGCTCGATAAAGCGGCGTTGTTCAAGGTCCCAATCTTGCAAAGTGACTGTACAAGATCCGCGTCTTACAGGCAACTTGCCGTCAGTAAAGCCTGCTTGAGTTAAATCGCTAGCAACTATTGGTAGACTTCTGCCTTTGAAATAAATTTTACAACCATTTTCGACTTGCTTAATATAACCAAAATCAAGGGTTAATTTAGTATCAGATTCGGTAAATCTAACTCCTCCAGCCTTGAGAAAACGCTTGATAGCGGAGAATATTCCCGCAACATCAGTTGAATCATTGGAAAGTCCACCATAGGCGGACAAAAAATCTAATTCGGTCGAGTTTTGCTCGATTAGATGGTCAAAATCACGTGATTTCGTTGGCTTAGACGACAATGTTCCACCCAACTTAGGCACTGAGCGTGGTCTTTTGGATATACCGGCTGATTGGGAAATTAAACTATGATTGGCGCAAACCTCAATCAATGAATCGTCATGGAATAACCATGTCCACCACTTGGGTCGTAGATTCAAATTGTTTTATTCATCTAGGTTCAATGGCGCAAGATAACCTGTTAGAAGATTTGAAAAAGAGTATTCCCCAAGGCCTCTATGTCACACCGGGAGTCCATAATGAAGTTAGAACTGTTAGATTTCAACGGTGGAAAAATAAACCAAACCTTCTAGATAAACTAAAACCAGTTTTAACCACAATTGCCGTAGATGATGGTCAAATTAGAGGTTTAGCAGAACAGATAGGCGAACGTGCTGCACCCCAAGATGTTGATTTATCGTTAATGGTTTTAGCAAGTAAATTGTCTCGAGAAGGGCGGGAAGTAACTTTAGTTACTGATGATTTCAAAATGACGACAACTAGCCAAAAGGTGAATCTCGGATTTACTACTTGCCCACCGTCTACTTTCCTTCAAAGATTGGCTGAGACTGGCCCCAATGCCTGTAAGTCACGATTTCGCAGTCTGTCAAGAAGAACCAGAGCTGCAGAAATGCGCTACGCCATTAGTAGAGTAAACGAATATGATATTCAAGCAAAATTAACCTGGATGGTAGACTCTCTAATCGATGGTAAACCACAAGTCAAGCAACAAGATGCTGTACCAGAAAAAAGTTCAGATCAAAAATTAATCAGAGCTTTACGAAAGCATTTGCTTGGTGGTAAACCGAAACAATCTCACATGAATGCACTGGGAGAGTTACCAAGCATATGCCAACCTGTTAGCGAACTGGACGCTTATCTTGACGAGATTTCTGCCAGTAATTCAGTAATTGTTGTTGAAAAATATGACCATGGAATTGAAAAAATGAGTTCCGTGTTGGAAAGAGTTGGTCTTGGTTTAGCGCCGTTAAATGAAGAGATGGCAGAAATCGCTCATCGATCAATGGCTGGCCATATGTACAGAATGGAATCTTGTCTCGCAATGCTGGCTAACATGACTGGCAATGTCATGAGGTCTAGATTGCACTTGTCCAGAGCGCTACAAAGTGCGACATTGATTGATGATAGAAATGCCGAGATGTTAGCAACTAACCAACTGGGAATGCTAGCATTGGTCAGAAAAAAGTGGGACAGAGCAGCAGTATTGTTTGAAACGGCTGACCGGCAAGCCCAGACAATTAACAATCAAAGATTGACATATTTGGTTTGTGCTGGAATGGCTAGATTCCTCAACAATGAAGAAAAGACGGCTATGAAACACCTTAGCGCAGCACAAACAATTGTGGCCAATGATTCAGTACAAGCCGCAAAAGACCTGTTTGAACTTGGAAAAAATATGCTGGCGATGGATGAAGCAGGTCTAGCAATCGAGGTGCTGGATGAAGCAATGGAGTGTGCGATGGAGTCTAAGGATGATGAACTTGCAGAGCATTTAGCCGAATATCTGGTGTTAGCAAATAATGCACTGACTGAAAGTGACACACAACAATACCAAGGTCTTCGAAAATATTTAGACGATATCAATTCGATAGAATCAAGCAAGTTTGAAGAGTTTGAAGAGAAAATTACTGAGATAGAACAACAAGCTGAAGCGATGTCTAAACCTCTTGAGTCAGCCATTGAACAGTGGGCTCCAGTTAGCGAAGTACTACCCCCTACTGACAAGTTTACGGTGCTGCGAAGAGAAGTTGATGATGACGGCAGAACCTTGATTATCGGCCAACACAGCGAATTAGGGGTTGTTGGATTTTGGTTGCCTGAAGGAGAGTTTAATGCTTCTTCTGGGCAAAATATTACCATCGAAGGAACCCAAGTAAAGGTGGTAATCCCTCCCGAAAGCCTGCAAACAAAACACAGCATATCCGCCTTGATTGCGCTCAAGGATGCCGGGAAAATCTCTTTTTCTGCTGATATTGATTTGTAATTTGCAAACAACTGTTTATACCTATTTTTATTGATTTAAACCTGAATCAGTCAACCAATACTGATAATACATACCCAAACTGAGGATTATTTATGGCTGCAAGAAGTATTGTCATTCTTCTAATGATGACGATGCTATTGCCGATGGTGACTGCTCAATCAAGCGAACCGATTGATTACGGAGTTGGCGCGGAGTTATCAGATAACCCCGAAGATGCTCCTCTTACCTACAGTTATTCTCCAGCAGTTAGAGCGGCTTTTGCTCGTTCCAGTGACTTATCACAATATGACAATGAACAACAACAAACCGTATCTCAATGGGTGGTAGTTAGTAAAGAAAAAATCGGTGATTATGCCCCTAACTTAGCCAATGCATACATCATTGATGCTAACTTCGACAATGGTGCAAGCCTAGTGGCAGAGCTACAACACCAAACACAAATCGAAGTTGCCTATCCGCTGGTTAGCAAAACATATGCGCCCAAGTGGACACCTGATGATGCTAAATTTAACGATCAATGGCACCTACAAAACACCGGACAGACCGGTGGAAATGCTGGCGAAGATGCGAACATCACCACAGCATGGGATGATTATCGTGGCGACGGGATTGTAATTGGAATTGTTGATGACGGCCTAGATTGGCAGCACCCCGATTTAGACAATTATTATGAAGAAACGTTAGATTATGATTTCTGTAATAATGATAACGATCCAAGTCCGAGTTATTACGATGGGCACGGCACTTCGGCTGCTGGAGTTGCTGCTGCTGCTGGCAACAATACCATCGGAGTAAGCGGGGCGGCACCAAAAGCAAGTTTGGCTGGACTACTGCTAATCGCTTGCAGCACCACTGATACAAGGGAAAGCAATGCTCTGTCACACAATCGTCAGGACATCGATATTTACTCAAATTCTTGGGGACCAAGTGACAACGGTAGAACTGTTGAAGCACCTGGACCACTAATGCTTGCTGCCTTTGAAAACGATGTATCTCAAGGCAGAGGGAACTTAGGTAACATCATAACTTGGGCAGCCGGTAATGGACTTGATGACGATGATAATTCAAACTTTGACGGGTATGCTAACAGCCGCCACACCATTGCGGTTACAGCAGTAACTCACTATGGTGAGCAATCATGGTATGCTGAGCCAGGAGCTAACATCCTAGTGGCAGCACCATCAGATGGTGATGGGGAAGGAATTACTAC
>JAQXFJ010000336.1 GCA_029250385.1 Candidatus Poseidoniaceae archaeon
ACCCGAGGTACCCTCAATGAGGTTGAAAGCCGAATTATGTCTGCTTCTAGGGACTTAGATTCTATGGTGCAAAGCGTTGTCCAGGCAGATACCAATTCCTTAGCGGCTACCGAAGTCGACATAATGGAGGCCAAGAAATATCTTTCACTGCACAAACTAAAGCGTGCTAAAGTGAGTGTCAAGAAGGCAGAACAAGCGCTAGTCACTTTAGAAGAAGATGTCCTGTACCTTCGTCGTAGTATCGCAATGTTACATCGTTTGCTCAAAGAAAAGAAAATCGATACTATCGAGGCAGAAAATATACTGCTGCGTCTTAGAAACGCCACCTCAAATGCAGAAGTAGGTGATGTTGGGCAGGCTGCAACAGAAATTGAATTCCTAGTAGACGACTTGATTGGTGGTAATACCTCAACCCTTAATCCATTCTTTTTCCGTCACTTCTGGCTTGGCGTTGATACTCGCTGGCCTGCAGGTGGAGACACAGGAGTACTGCTTGTCAGGCTAATTAATGACGGGCCAATCGCCATGCCAGCAATGCGCTTATGTCCACCAGTACCAGATGGCTGGGTTTCTGATCCCCACTCAGTTGATTTACCAATTATCGCTCCAGGCGGCAATCTGCCACTTAGATTTGACATTAAGTCAATGGGCCGTTATGGTGCTGATGAGATGCCTCTGTCTCGTAAATTAGCAGTTTCAACTGGTTATGAAATGCGCTCAGGCGAGATAATGGTCACCATTAGAGCACAAAATCGCTCAATGGAACCGCTTGCCGATATCATACTCACGCCGTGGTTACCTCCTGGTTATACTACGGCTAAAGTTCCCTTTGTGGAACGTCTATCCCCCGATGAGGTGGCGCTAATACGAATGCCACTTACCATCGATATGGGCACAGGAGGTAAATCCTGAGCCCCATCCAATTCCACCCGCTATGCGGGAGGACGAGTAAAAAATAAAAAAAAGGTGAAAATATGAAAAATAATAACGAAATGAAAAACGAAAACAGCGATACTATCGCTGCAATGGGTATTGGTGCAATGATTGTGTTTATTGCATTGATTCTAGTTGCTGCGGTAGCGTCTGCGGTCATTATACAGACCGCTGAGAAATTGCAACAGAATGCCCAGACCACAGGTGACCAAACACAAGACCAAATGGCGTCAAAAGTAATGCCTTTGTCGATTGTGATTGACAATGCCGGTGCATTGAGGATGACATGGGAATTAGCTCCAGGTTCGGAATCAGTCGGCATGGCTGAAATAGCATGGTCAGTAACCTGTACTGCTGCTGCTCCAGATGCTGGCACACTTAATGGTGCAGCTGCTGTAAGCACAAATGGTGGTGCAGGAGATGCACTTGCTGGACAAATCTATCAAGTTACTCTAAACGTTGCTAACTGTGCTCCGGCTGCTAATGAAAACCACGTGCTAACAATTGCTGCTGGAAACGCTGGATTCACTTACGAAGTGTTATCCTATGGATCTTCTACAGCCTCAGGGACGGTGGTAGTGTGAGAACTGCAAATAACAACCAACAAGAAGATACTTGGGGTGCTATTGGTATCGGTGCTATGATTGTATTTATCTCACTGATTCTAGTTGCCGCAGTAGCATCAGCTGTTATCATTCAAACCGCAGAAAAGTTACAACAAAACGCTCAAACTGCAGGTGACGATACATCTGATGAATTATCTGGTAAATTAGCAATCATGCAAGGTTTTGTTGATAACAATGCTGATTACGTTCTGTATGTCAGATTAGCAGCAGGTAGCGATACCATCGTTCCCGAAACAATCTCATGGCAACTATACTGTGATGCTGGTACCGGTTACGAAGACAGTGCGGGTGGCTTTGCTGCAGCAAATGTTGGTCTACAATCACAATCCGCATTTAGTGGGGAAGCAGAAATGACTACTCAATTCGCATACAAGATTTTGATTGAAGCAGCTACTTGTGACGCAACTGCCGTAGCCGGTGGTTCAGCAGCTTTGTACATCCACGTTGAAAGTGGCGGTACAACTTTTGAAACACTAGTTATTGAAAGCGACGCAGCCGGTTCCTCGGTTATCTGATTTTACTTGCTGTTGAGAATTTAATTCTTAACGGCAAGGAGGTATACTAATGGCCTGGCCATTTAGTAATAACACAGGTAATATTCGAGATGCAGACGCTGAACTTAGTGAAGAGAGACTTAAGATATTGTCAAACGTGGCAATAGAACAAGTTCCACTACCCGAAGAGGGAGAGCTAAGTGAAGAAGATGCGTGGACGATATCCCCAGGTCCAACGAGGGCTAAACTGAACAGTATTGGTAGCGTACCAACGGTTACACAAACCATGGCTCCTGCACAACCTGCACAAGTTAATGCTCAAGTTGACACATCTGGATTGGAGAGATTGATCAGTAGTCGTCTCGATATGGTCGAGGATGTACTGGGATTGGTCGAAAAACGTCTTGAAGAAAGTATGACATTTAGTCCACCAGGACAAAAAGTCGATCAAGAAGGAAATCCAATAGTTCATGATGAGTCTAGTGATGTAGAAATCGGCGCAGGAGACACGATTATTACCGCAAGCGGTGAAGTAATTCCTGCTTCAGGCGTTAATCGTTTGATGGCTGAGGACGAAGCACCGTTAGTTGAGTTGTATGAAGCTCAAGCATTAGCGGCAAATCCGTTTCTCATTGCGCCATCATCAGGTCCAACAACCAACAACAACAAGGTTGGAGCACCGACTGTGGCGGCTTTATTGCTCGACCATATGTCTGGTATGGCTGCGGTTAATTTCGCTCAAAAAGCCATTAATTCGGGAATGTTGACTCAAGATGAAGGCAGCTCAGTATTGGCTATAGTTCAACTTGCAACACCTGGTGAAGCAGAAGCTGCTCTGGAAGACCATCTTCCTCATCGGGAATTGTTGACTTTTTCAGCATTAGTAACGTCTTGGCGACAGGTAAAGCAACTAAGAGGAGAAGAATGAAATGGGTGCATCGGTCGGCGTAGGTGGTCTAATAGTGGGCACTTCGATGTTGGTAGTATTGGCTTTAGCAGTTAATGCAATCGATCTTCGAATGGAAACATCACTAGAAACCATTGAATCGGCCAGTGAACCATCATCTTCTTTCACCATAGACAATGCAGATATTGCGCTAGGGGCAGTTACTACGCTACAAATTGATAATGCAGGAGAAGGCTATGCAGACGGAACACTTAGTGCACTAGAAGGTGGTGATTTTGCGGGTTCGTACACAGTAAATAGTTCGGGGGCAATTATCTCATGGTCAATCACCAACCATGGAGATTACTCGTCCGACCCAACTATTGTGATTGATGTCGTACCCCCTGGAGCCAGCAACGGCACTTTGTCGGTTGTATCTAGAAGTACAGTAATTGACGTAAGTTTTACCAATACTGGAACAACAATTGTTCCAGTGGACGAAGTATGGCTGTTTTTAGATGGCAATACTCCTACCAAACTTTCAGTCCTTGCACCATCTGTTGACTCCGATTATATTTATTCAGGAGACTTAGTAACATTAGAATGGCGTGGTTTAGGCAGTACTAGTTTTGATAACTTAGCAATCACAGTTGACGGCTATAGCGTTACAAGAGCATTAATTTGAGGTATTATTATGGCAGACGGAGGAGCATCTACCTACATCTTCTTAGCCACGGCATTGTTGATTTCGGGGGCTGTATCAGCTGTCTTAATCGGCCAATACGGCAATATGACTTCCGCTATGGAAGTAGAAAGACGAGCTGCCGAGGCAGATTCAAAAACCTCTTTCGACTATGCAGGTGATTTATCCAATCTAGCATATGACACGACCGATCCTGCGGCTGAGACAATCACCATCTATCTGCAAAATACTGGAGAATATACCTTAGACGGCACTTCATTATTTATTCAATTAGATGGTGTAATAGTACCTGATGTGGATGTCAGTACAACGATATTGCCAGCAGGCGGAGTTTGGGGTACTACAGAACTATTGGAAGTCGAAATGACTGGTACATGGGCTTTAGCAGATAACTCAGACATTAAACTAACAATTCTTGTTTTCTCGGTAACTGTTGCCGGATACGAAGGGCAAGACTCACAATCTACGGAGGCGAGATTAAATGAACTCTGATGATCCACTAAACTTCCCTCACAAGCCTGTTGAAGACGGATTTGCTTTCGATGTTGAAACAGATTCGCTGGCTGATACTATGGGACTTAGATTGCCTAACAGGTCACTATATGTGCTTCAAGGATTGGTTGGTGGTGGTAAATCATTGATTTCCCAAAGGCTGGTCCATGGTATGCTACATAATGGCGTCAAGGTTCTTGTAGTTACCACTGAATTAACTACTAGAGGTTGGATTGAGCAAATGGAATCCATTGGATATGGCGTTACCGATGCTTTAAGAGAGGGTCGTTTGATGATATTCTCAAGG
>JAQXFJ010000340.1 GCA_029250385.1 Candidatus Poseidoniaceae archaeon
CTGGTTGCCCTGTTTGATTGAGTACTAGATTAATGTCTGAATCTATGTTAGCATTTGTTGCAATAACTTGCTCTGACCATCCTAATGTAGATTTCACATTGAGCATCAAATTGTTGGAACTTGGTGAATAATAAACAACATAATTTGTTCCTTGATGGTCAAAAACCGAGTTTACGTAACTAGCATCATTATAATTGGTGGGCACATTAGATTCTAAACCAACAAATGCATCGTAAGTTCTGTGATGCATTCCATTATCAAAATACAGAATAGATGCTTCACCAGAAGAGGTCATCTCGAAATTTACGCTTGTCATATGATCAAGTGAAGGGGAGGTTATATTCTGAACTGACCAATAAGCACCTTGACTATTTTTCTCTTCTGAAATCATTTGAAGATTATTATGTTCGCCACTTGTTACTGAATATAGAATTCTTGAAGACCCGTCAGTAGAGGATTGAATCTTACCATGTTCCATCTCTCCTTCAATAGTAAAATATATTTCAGCCCAAATCTCTCTAGAGTGAATATTAATTCTACTATTTACTGTTTGATTATCATTTACATTTTGAGCGGAAAAAGAAAATTCTAGTAGACCGTCGGAATTGGTATCACCATAGTTTGAAATCACTTCACCAAAACTCAAATCGCCAGATGCAATGTTAATTGAGTTGTCGATTAATCCAGAGGAACTGCCTAAATATAATTCAACATTAGTCGACGCAACATTAGCTCTTCTAGTCATGAAAAAATCGTTGAAGCCGTCTTGGTTAGTATCCCCAGCAGACGCAAAATTCAATCCAAGTAATTCATTTGAAGAACCAATTAATCGATAATCTGGAGTTGATTCTATCCCCGATAAATTCCCATAGAATACCCAAACATTGCCACTGTAGAATTCATTTGAATTATTATATGGTTCTGAGATAAACAACTCATCTAATCCATCGCCGTTTACATCATTCATTATCTCAACATTATAACCAAACAAATTTCCCGACACAAGGGACTGAAAGGCTAAGTCCGGTTCACTGGAAAATCCCATGGCATTTCCGTATCTAAGTTCAACTGAAGAGTAACCAGAACTGTCGATTAAATCTCCAGTGTTGCCAATAACTAAGTCGACAAATCCATCGCCATTTAAGTCTCCGTCTGCAGAAATTGAACGGCCAAAGTTAGATCCTTGAGTGATTTGATTTGGGCTGTTCATTTTTACCCATGTAGTTGCTATTATGTTACCGAAGAATAACTCTACAAGACCTGTATCTCCTTGTAAATCATAGTCAATTGAACAGATTAATAATTCATCTTTATTGTCTGAATTTAAGTCTTCAACGGATTCTAAGCATGAACCATACGAAGCACCATCTAATGATGGAGCAGATACTCCTGGGATTGTTAACAGCACTGTTTCTAAACCTTGATTAGAACCAAAGGAAAATCTAACTGAGCCATTATTATTGTCAAATCCAGGCAAACCTAATGAGATATCCGGGTAACTATCTCCGTTAAAGTCACCTACAGCCAACCCACTTCCAAGATTAGATGAATTTGTTGGCCCTTCAAATGTTAAATTAGGCATTAGTCCAATACCATTTTCCGAACCGTAGTGAACAGACACGATTCCGTTATCAGTTAACAATGAAGTGTCTGCATCGGGCTCGGAATATACGAGATCGTCAAATCCATCGTTGTTGAAATCGGCAAAGATAACCTCTGCAACAGTGCTATTTTCGGCGTTCGCAAGGAAAGACAATGTTGCCTCAGAACTGATTTGGTTTTTCTGATTGGCTAATGAGCGCTGAAGTTTTGCGGTGGTGATGTTATCGTTAATAGATGTAGAAAACATTTGCATTAATCCATAACCATCCAAAGTCATGCCGATATCATCGTGCATGTTTTCATGTTGGAATACTGCTTCAGTGGTGCTAACAGGACCGTTGATTGTATGTAACAAAGTTTCATCGCCTTTGTTAAACAAAATCGAGATTTTATCCTCGTTATCGATTACAAGTTCGAAGTCGTCACCCACAGGGCCATTGTCAATTATGCCTGTTTCCCAAAATACTCCAGTGTAAGTAATTCTGTGCAATCTACCCATATCATCCCTAAATAGCCCCCATTCAAGTTGTTCTGAGGTTACTTCCAGCTCAATGTTGGTGGCATTAATTCCTTCCAATATTGTGCGAACATGCCAATCATCGCCATTAGAATAAAGCGGACTCGCATAAGCAATTTGGGCTGCTTTTAAATCATCTCCATCAACATATAACATCGTTTCTCGGCCATTATCTTTTACCGCAATAGCACAATCAACCATTGGATTTACTCCTTGGTTAACGGAGACTTGATCAACCTGCATTAAATCTGAAACATTATCTAAGTCAACATTGTAATTGTATACAATTCCTGCGTCAGTTATCCAGCAGGCACTGATTTCTTGCAAATCTGAAATTGTTATGTCTACTGACCCTACCAAACCATTAGCCATATCTTGGATTTGAAAATCGTGATAGATATCAAGTTCTGATTCATACATGACTTTAGTGTTTGTAACTCCCGCATAATCAATGTACTGGCCGGCTATTTCATTACCAAAATCAAGAGTTAAATCACCCACGCTTTGACTGTTATGAACAGGATAATCTGTAGACAATTCGGATTGTGGAACTGTGTTGAATTGAGCACTAGTAAGAGACATAATCTGAAAAATCATTAATAAAACTAATACCGAAGCCTTCAGCGAGTTTTCGTGTGTTGAATCACTCGCCATACACAACTGACGCATTGATGGTTCAAAACCATTGTCTATGATATCCCATGACCCCCGTAGGGGGTCAGTAAACAAGTATTATCACAGTATTGACAAACCTAGACTACTTGCCTTAGATTATGTCAAGGGTGTTAATCATTGGAAATGCTAAGCAAAAATACTTGCTAAAATGGCATGAATTAATACAGTCCGCTGACACTATAATTGCTTGTGATGGAGCGATTGCTGATTGTTTTGAGAGTGAAATATCCGTGGATTTCCTAATTGGTGATTTAGATAGTATTACTAAACAAGATTTGGCACGAGCAGAACAAGATAAACTCAAAATTATCAAAGTTGATGAACAACAAAGTAACGATCTGAGTAAGGCTCTGAGGTTTTGTCAAAACCTCTCTGTTAACAAAATTGATATTATCGGTGTTGATGGCGGTAAATCAGATCACCAAATGGCCAATTACTTTGCTTTGTTAGAACATGAACTTCCTGTGACACTTCATCTAAATGACGCAATAGTAATCGCGGTTAGCAAGTCAAGTCCACTTCATTACAAATCTAATCCCGGTGTTTCTTTTTCGTTGTTTAGTATTGGCCAGGCGGCAAAAGTCACCATCAAAGGAGCAAAATGGGAATTGGACAATCATGATATGAGTCCATCAACTATGGGGTTGCATAATATCACAGCAGAAGAAGAGCTATCAATTCACTGTGA
>JAQXFJ010000347.1 GCA_029250385.1 Candidatus Poseidoniaceae archaeon
GATGCAAATATTGACATGCTTAGACCGGTAGTCAATCATATGGGCTGTAATCTTCGAGACCTAGCGCAACCGGAGAACCTTGAGTTGACCTCACTTTCTGGTCAGCGAATTGGGGTTGATGCTTTCCTAACAGCATACCAATTTCTAACCACAATTCGTGATCGTTCTCCAGAGGGTGATGGCGGTCCACTAAAGTCAAGCAACGGCAAAGTCGTTTCACATTTGATGGGTTTTCTCAACCGAACTACTTCACTACTGGCTGCTGGAATCAAGCCCGTATTCATTTTTGACGGCAAAGCTCCTGAACTGAAAGCAGATGAATTGGCCATGCGTAAAGCGCGTCGTGATGAAGCAAGAAAGACTCACCAAGAAGCGCTTGATGCGGGTGACTTTGCTTTAGCACAAAAGATGGCTCAGCGGATAATTTCCTATACTCCTGAAATGGTTGCGGAAACCAAACAATTGCTTGATTTACTGGGCGTTCCATGGGTTGCGGCTAAAGCAGAAGGTGAAGGTCAAGCAGCAGTAATGGCTAGAATTGGTCAATTAGATGCGGTAGCTACCCAAGACTGGGATGCACTATTGTATGGTACACCAGTATTGATTCGTAACATGATGACTGCGGGAAATAAGCAACATGGCAGGGTTGTCAAAGCGCAAAAAATAATTCTATCTGACTTATTAGGCGAGCATGATTTATCCACTGACCAACTAATTGACCTAGCCATCATGATTGGTACAGATTTCCACCCGGGAATCAGAGGAATTGGGCCGAAAACCGGTATTAAACTAATCAAACAATTTGGTAATATCGAAACTATTTGTGCAGAAAAAGACAAGGAAGTTCCGCAACGTCTCGATGAAATTCGTGAAATCTTCCATAACCATCCAGCAAATGAAGTGTCTTCTGAAGCACTACAAATGGGCGAAATTGACGTAGCGGGTCTCAAGCAATTTTTACAAGTTGACCGTCAATTCAGCCAACGTCGAATGGACAATGCCATGGAGAAATTAACCCAGGCCGGTCTAATCAGGGAAAGCGGCCAAACCAGTTTATTCTCATTTTAGACTAATAGAATCTAAGCGGGCTTGCCAAGACATCTACGCCATTGTATGGCGTTACCAATTCTCGCGCTTTTGACTGTTTGTCAGCTAAAGCTTCAGTAATCGTATTTACCGGTGCGCAAGGTATTCCGTTGAGCAACTCCTCTAATTCAGCGCGGCTATGTTTGCTAACAATCCCAGCAAGCATATGCTCAATTTGCTCACGGTCGCTAATTCGTCCGGCATTTTCTGCCCATGCTTCTTTGAAATCAATCGCTAAGTGTTCACATAATTTTGCCCATTGGTCGTCCGAGCCAACACCAATAACAAACCATCCATCACTTGCTTGAAACGCTCGGTAAGGCACTAAGTTTGGATGAGCAGTTCCCATTCGTTGCGGGTCTTTACCACTAGCCAGCGCGTTATGGGCTTGATTGACAAGTGCGGCAATCGCACTATCCCATAATGAAATATCAATTTTCTTCGATTCACCAGTTTTCAATTTGTGAATTATTGCTGCAAGGATAGCATTACATGCATTTAGTCCAGTGATGACATCAATCCATGCAACGCCGACCTTGGCCGGTGCCCCATCAGGATCACCAGTGATACTCATGATTCCACTTCTTGCTTGTAATGCGATGTCGTAGCCTGGTTCATTGCGTCTTGGACCATCTTGTCCATATGCTGATATTGAACATAAGATGACGTCTTTTGGTAATTCTCCAAGGATTCGCTCTAGTGTACCGGGCTTGAAATTCTCAACAATCACATCAGCATCGGCAATCAACTCTAGCAGTTTCGCTTTTTCTTGTTTTAGATTCATGGTAATTATTTGTTTACCACGGTTACAAGCAAGGAAGTATGCAGCAACCTGTTTACCATCAAAACCAGTGGTAAAAGGTGGGCCCCATTTTCTAGTATCATCGCCCCATGGAGCTTCAACTTTGATTACTTCAGCCCCTAAATCTGACAGCATTTGAGTACTAAGTGGTCCAGCTAAAATTCGGGACAAGTCAACAATTTTGGTTCCCGCTAATATTCCGGTCATGTTGTTGCCATGAGCCGTTGGTCAATTAAACCGATGATTTTCGGTGATATACAATATAATCAGTATCGGTGTCAAACTCAGTCCAATCATCATCAAGATATGATTGCCAGTCATCAGTAAAGATTACCCAATCAATTTGTGAATCAGTAATTATATGGCTCCAATTGTAAGAATAATCAGCCCAATAGCCCGTGACATTCCGGTCATGGTTTGGGTCTACTGAGATTTGTAAAGTGTACAAACGATGCATTGCGTGAGATGGTTCAGAGATGTACAAGATGTTGTCACCTTCTTCGATAGAGTCAGCAATTTCTTCACCCACATATTCCATGCCTCTGGTAGTTTGCAGCATAGTCGCATTAAGCAGCAAAATTAGGATAACGGCATAGACCATAACGTATCTTCTTGGATTGTCTAATAATTTGATTTCATTTTGCTTGCTTCTAGCAAGATATGACCACCACAGTGGCACGATTAGTACTGATAAATAGCGGAAGATGTAACTGAATTGTTCAGCGGTCAAACTTGCACTAATTCCCAATGATAGTTTTTCTACTTCCAGTAGCATCACAATATAGGCAGTTATGGCAATAAATACTAGTTGAGATAGTAGTAATAGAAAATCAGATTCAGCAGATTTTTCTTGATAATTGGCACCGAAGAATAATGTCCCCATAATAACATAAATTAGGCCACCAACAAATAGTGATCGAAGCAAGAAATATATTGCATCAATCGTTATGCTGTCAGTTCTTAACCAAGTCATTATTAGGCTAAACAGCAAACATCCAGCCAGTAATACCGGTATTTTCAACGGCTTGATATTGAGGTTATTGACTACCAAGTAGGCGACAGGGAAAAACAACATAATCGAGTAAGCGGGATTTATTCCCTTGATTGACAAAATAGCCATCAATGCGATAAAACTCGCAAACAGCCACCAAGTTGAGTTTTGTTTTCGTCTAGTCTGTAACAATCCATAAACTGCTAAAGTAGCCAACATCAAGACAATATTCTCTTGATATAATCGGCCACTCGCCCTGACAAGTGGGCTGTATATCGAACAGATTGCAGTTAATGCTAGAGCATTATTGGCGCCCCACAGTTTGTTGGTTAGCAGATATACGACGGCCAAGCAACTCAAAGAAATGACTAGCGATAGCATATGTAATGACATTAAAGACACTCCAAAGATACTCAACCATACGCCAATAATTGTGTGCCATACAGCCCACTTATCGTCAGCCTCAACCGTTGATGGAGTTGAGTAATTGGCCCCGTCAGTTCTGACAGTTCCCCAGTCTAGTGAAGCTTCATCATCACTCATTGAATCTGTAACATAGTTTACATGAATGTGTGCGTCAAGTCCTAAAGGCATCACAGCAGCGGCTGAAAGATGGAATAAAATACCGACAAAAAGGATGGATATCCATACCTTTCTCTCTTCCATATGGTAAAACAGCAGTCGCTTACCTTTGAGTATTGTTAAGGGAAACCACAATTTGAATAGGTTTCTAGACCTTGCTTTCGCTAAGTCTTACTTTAGATTAAACGTTTTGAACTTCAGTTGTTCTTGTCGTTTTGGACTTGAACACGAACATCTTGAGCAGCAGCTTTGCTGTCTTGCATAGCCTTTCTTACTCTTGTTCCGGCAGCGGAGTTACCCTTGTCATGCTTTGCAGCATCACCTAGGATGGCGGTTAAATCGTCAATCATTGCTTGTACCATTGCTTCTACAGACATGGTTCCCGGCGATGCAAAGAGGTCTTTATGTGTTGTGCCGACTCGACCGATACGGATTTTTATGAAATATCATTCAGCAACCCGTTTTTTAGCCTAAAAACGAAGATAATTGGCGATTTTAGGTCATTTTTTCAGATTTGTAAAAGTTAGAAGGGTTTGAAAGCCGAAGGCAACAGGATACACACAGAGGGAGTCACATTGGGCTTTGAATCTGAGTTAAATCTTCCAGACCCAGACCCTGTTGCTACTCAAGAGTGGATAGATTCCATTTTAGCAGTTAGAAATCAACTAGGCAACAAAGAGGCCAGAAGAATATTACTAGCAACAGTAAATGCTGCTAGAGAGTCTGGTGTTGATGTTGATCTTGTTAACACACCATACGTCAACAGTATTTCAGTATCTAATCAAGGCAACTATCCCGGAGATTTAGCCCTTGAAAAGCGTCTTCATGAGGTGATTAGATGGAACGCTATGATGATGGTTACTAGAGCCAACAAATACTTTGACGGCATTGGTGGACACATCTCAACTTATGCTTCAGCATCGCATGCCTGGGAAATCGGCTTCAATCATTTCTTCCGCGGTAAAGATGGTGACGGCTCAGGCGATCATCTATATTGGCAAGGCCATGCATCGCCAGGAATCTATGCAAGAGCATGGCTAGAAGGCCGACT
>JAQXFJ010000070.1 GCA_029250385.1 Candidatus Poseidoniaceae archaeon
CTAAAGTCCTCATCCAGTCGCCTCCTGCAATCTTTACTGCACCTTCGCGTCTTTCATCTGGGTTAAGATCAAATCTCAGATTTTTTAATTGAGTAAATCTAATTATTGAAACTAACCATGTCAGTAGGAAAACCAATTGCCCAACAGCAATGAACATCCAAGTTGCCAATAAACGCATACCTTCATCAAAATTATTCTTCTCCAACGTATCAGTAAAGGGCATTAAACTACCAAATTCTTTGTAACAAACAAGTAACAAGAGTAAGACAGTGTAACCAGAGAATCCAGCGAAAGCAAATTTTAGTTGTCGAGTTTGAGCAGCAACTTCGGTCCTAATATCCCTTGGGTTATCTATAATCACACCAAATACTCCACCAAAACTTTGGCCGCCAAGCATCAGGTTTCTGGTCAATTCAAATATGAACGCGAGTCCTACGATTGCTATGTTTAAGGACAAGTAAAGCGATAAGAACTGAGGCATGCTTTTGATAAATTCCCAATGGAACAAGATTTCTGAGATCAGGTCAATTCTTTCGTATATGGAAAATCCAATAATACCCCCATAGTTGAGTACTTCCGTGGAATTATCTGGATTATTTAGTAGAATGTGCAAGACTGTCACTATGCCATTGAGTGCAGTAACAGGCATCGTGACTAGAAAGATAACAAGTAGTAACGAGAATAATCTGTTAACTAATCTTGGTTTATCAGGATCAATTGGGTTTTTCTTACCGTTAGCAGTACGCCATTTCCCGATAAGCAACATATTCCAAGAAGCACCCATAATCCGACCATAGGCGAAAATTGTTGGAGACATGAATACTAGCATTGCAAGTGCCAACCAAAATGGTTCGATTACCGCGCCATCTGACTCTTGGAGACCATACAATAGAGAAGCGATGGTAATCCCGACTAAAATGAAAAGCGTAAAAGTACGCCGAAAGAAATCAACTATCGCACTTTTGTTAACTTGGCTACGGTTCTTGGAGAGTTGAGCATTCATTGTTTCCCATGGCGAAATTAAAATTGGAATAGCAACTAATACGGCGATTAGATAAAGGGTAGGAGTGTAAAAATAATCTGGGTCAAAAAGGAACTCACCAATTAGTATCAACACTCCAGTCATGCCCATCATGTAGAGACCTAAACCATATCCCACGGAACCTTCTGATAGCAAGTCTCTGGCATCTTCATTATCCCTTGTTACTCGATGCACTTCATACAAATCATCATCAATTTCAAACGCAACTTGTAGGTTGGCCAACTGTATTGGAATAAACCATTTCCACATTATGATAGCGACGAAGAATCCAAGAAAGATAGGCGCTAAATACATAATTTCAAATCCTGCCTGTTCAGAACCCTCAGCAGATACTGACTTTGAAAATAGTTGGAAAAATATCAAAGAAAAAAGAAGCAGCAAGCCAATTTTCTTCTTATCCATGCACTACCGACGTATTCTCCGCAAATGAATACTTCGGTGATTAGCCTCTATGACGAATTAAAAACCGCTCAATTCGGTCGAATGCATCATTCAAGACATCAATATTTGGCAAATAGACAACCCTAAAATGACCCTTGCCAAGTTCAGCTGAAAATCCACTCCCATGGACTACTAGGACATGTTCTTCATGCAATAATTGCAGCACAAAATCCTTATCGTTTTCTGCCCATCTATCATCAAGTAATTTGACAAACATATAGAAAGCACCTCCTGAAGATTGGACTTCTAAACCTTCTATTTTAGCAATTCTATCGACACATAGGTTCCTCTGTTTGATAATTTTGTCAGAATATGATTTCATCCAAGTTCGGTCAGAATCAAGTCCGGCTAAGTATCCTAGTTGTGCAGGAGTTGACGCACACAGTCTTGAACGTAGCAATCGCTCAATACCATCTCGCACCAATGTTAGCCTTGCTTTTGGATCATGTATTCCAAGGTAACCAATTCTCCACCCTGGTGCATAAAATACTTTGGAGACTCCATTGAGAACTAAGACTGGTACATCTGGGGAAAGACTAGCCACGCTTTTTTGCTCCCCTGTGAAATCTAATCCATCATATATCTCATCAGCAATCACGATACAATTGGGATATTTTCTTACAATTGACAGCAAACGAAAAATTTCATCCTTGCCAACTACTGCCCCGCATGGGTTATTTGGATTTATCAAAACTAGAAGTTTTACGTTGTCTGACATTTTTGCTTCAATGTCGTTAAAATCTAATTTCCAGCCATCGTTTGGATTCAACTTGTATTCCACTGTTTGGGCACCATACATCTGCGGATAAGCCATGTATGGAGGATAATGCGGACCTGGCGCAAGTACTTCATCACCGGACTCTAAAGTTGCAGCAAATATAATCTGTAAAGCTTCTGTAACGCCGTGGCATACGTAGATGTCTTCTTGTCTTGCTGGCCAACCTTTGCGCCTTTCGTCTTGGGCTATTGAGGACCTCAAATCAGAAATACCATACGATGGTGAGTAGCCGTTATTGCCATTTCTCAACGCTTCCACATATGCCTCAACCATATGTTTTGGAGTTGGCAATCCAGGATAAGCAATTGGATCTCCAATATTGAGTTTTAAAATTTCATGCCCTTCTGCTTCCAATTTTGTTGCCGGTACAACCACATCACGTATCGCATACTCAATATTAGCAGCTCTTGCAGCAACTGGAACTTGTGTTCTAGTCATTGTCTCAACTCAAATCCTCAAGTGTCATACTAGCCATTCGCAATACCGCAGAAAAGTGTTCCTCTTCGACCGGTTGAACTGACAGTCTCTGACCTTTTCTAACAAGCAACATTCCGTCACATTCTGGATTATTCTTCACAGCATCTAGCGGAATAATTTCTTTCAAACCCATCACTGGTTCAATATCTACCATCATCCATCGTGGATTTTCTGGATTGGCTTTTTCATCAAAATATTTAGAACTGGAATCTTGAGCAGTAAAGTCAGGATATCCTTCTTTGCAAACTCTGGCAACCCCCGCAATGTGAGGAGGTTTGTGATTGGAATGATAGAATAACACTAAATCACCCATTTTCATATCATCCCTCATCATATTTCTGGCTTGATAATTTCTCACCCCATCCCAGTGAGTAGAACCGTCTGCAACTAATTGCTCGTAGGGGTATACGTGGGGTTCGGACTTCATTAACCAATAGCCGGCCATGAACCTTCCAAAACTTCCCGCTCTTTTGAGATTTGGATTACCATGCATCTTTAATTTCGTTAGAAATAGCCGCTTCTAATACATCAACATCCGATTTTTGGCCAGATATTAGCCCCAACTTTCTCGCCATGCCTGTTGAATTACTAACAGCACCAATGCCCATTTTATCTAAGGTGACAAATATTGCTGGTAATAATATCAGCGCACTTGCAGCCGCAACCCATAACAAAATTAGGATTACAGTGATGAACGGTTTGATTTCGGGTATTGGTATTTGATAAGCGGTTATCATTCCCAAAGAAGTGACTACTGCTGCCTCAAACAACGACATACCGGTACCTACCGCAGCAGTCTTGATGGCTTTTATGCCCCCACCTAACTCCCTAATTCTATTAGATATGTGAATAGAAAAATCAACACCGACTCCAACTAAGATAGAACCGATCATTACTGTAACTAACGAAAGAGTGACGTCCATTTGCCACATAACCAACCATTGTAAAGCAACTGTGGCAATTACTGGGGAAGTAGTCCAAAAAGAGTACTTGATATCTTTGAAAACAACTGCTAAAACAATTAGAGTCAAAATAATAGCAAATGCCAGCGAAGTATATTGTGAACCAACAATTAGTTGGTTTACTTCAATTGCTGTAGCAGCAACACCCGTAAGATGCTCTGCTCTGCCGCTATCTACAGACCTAAATGAATCCGCATGTTGATTGACTTCTTCAACACTTATTGCCGTTTCTGCAACGGGTATAAACGGCATGTCAACATAAATCAAGGTTCTATCAAAATCTTCACTGATGAAAATCTCTCTGGTTTCATCCGTGATAGAGGCATAGAATACATTGAGCAAGAATATTTGAGATTGTTTGGTACCGGGCAGACCATAATTATCAGGTTGGATTAGCAAGTCCCAGAATGATGCGTCTGCTGTAACCTCTTGGTTTAGCAAAACTTCGGCAGTTTCCTTAATGTCGTCAGGCAATGGAGTTAAATTGACGAATTCATAAATCTGTGCTCCTGACACAGTAGGTGCAAAACCTGTAGATTTCATCAAAAAGACTATTGAAACCGCTGAAGTATCTTTGACTGTATTTAATTTGCTTTCCAATTGATCAATCCGCTTTAAGTTCTCAGCAGGGTCATCATTTCCCGTATCAGCATCGTTAGTATCACCTGTAACATTCGCGTGGATAAGCACCATACCGATTTGTCCAGCATTAAAATCATCAGAGTATTGCTTCATCTTGATTACCGGGTCTTCACCTTCTGGAGCCATCCCTAACAAATCAATGTCTTCCCGTACATTTGCTTGACCCAATGTTGCAGAAATCAATATTAGCAGTAAAAATACTCCAATGATTGCTTTACTATATTTTACTGGAGCTTCAACTAATATTTCAAAAGCTTTGAGTGGAGGGTGTTTAGGTTTACGTAAATCAAGTAATAGTGTCAGATTCGGGACCATAAACATCGTCAGGATATAAACAACAATAATCCCCCCCGAAAGTGCTATTCCAACTGTCTGTATTGGCGCCATAGGGGTAAAAACTAGAGAAATAAATCCTATTACTGTGGTAACCGCCGATAAAAATACCGCTTTTCCAGTAGAAGACAGGGAAGCCCGCATTTTTTCCGTCTTAGTACCATCTTCCTCGGCATATCGATTGGTTATGTGCAATCCATATGATACTCCTAACGCAAGTAAAATTGGACCAACAATGATGACAGTCATCGTAACTTCATAATTCGTCGCCCCAATAATTCCCAGCGTCCAAAATACGGAGCATAACGTCGGTAGACCTGCAATAATCACCACCTTTATGCCCTGTATGGGTCTCATTCCAGTAATACCTGTTTGCAATAAATCAGAGTGAAAGATAAACAATCCAAGTGCTACAAGCACGATAGCAGTTGGGAAGATTTCCCAGAACAGTTTGAACGAAAATTCGGTAACTGCGTTAGTAATTGGAACTGGGCCTGTTAGAGTCATGGTTAGATTCAAGTCATTCCAGTTACACAATCCAGATTCAGGGTCTGGTATACCGTCACCATTGGTGTCATCACAATATCTCTCTTTGGTTCTAAATTCATCTAGTGTAGCTTGTGTTTCTTCTATCAACTGTTTTGCCGGAATCTTGTCTGTGACTGCAACTGCCATAATCGCTCTGTCAAGCAAACCATCTGGTCCACCGCAATCTCGCTCGCCACCTGTACAAACATCCCTGGCTAATTTATCTAAACCGGGCGTAGGAGTACCGTCATCTTCATACATTTCACCAATTACCAAGTCAATAGTAGTCTGACTAGGAATTTCATATGAGCCTCCAAATTGGTCATCTGTTTCAGCAATTGCACCATTTAGCAGTTCAGCCGCATCTGCTGTTGCACATTCATCTAAACCTGGAGCACAACCTAGTTGACCAAGTTCAGTGATGAATGCTTCTCTTACTCTTGGAGCACTAGAATTAACTTCTTTAAGCACAGTTGATAAGGAAAGGATGTAAATCACCCTATCATTTTCTGAATCTGATAAGTATGGGTTAAGCTCTTTTTCGACGTAACTCATTTCTTGTAATATTCTCTGGTCAGTAATATTACGTGTACCTGATTCCACATAAATTATCATCACGTTAGTAGACCAATCTTCTTCAACAAGTTGAATTAATTCCGCTACTTGACTTCCCTCAGGCAGGTAAACTTCCATATCGCCATTAACATTTAACGCCGGGTTCTCAAGATCATCATCAAATCTTGTGTCGTCTAGAAACCCCGACTGTGAGACAAAGTATGCAGTGAGTAGTAAAAATATGGTGATTATCGCTACAGGATATCTAGTTATTGCACCAGTTGCGCCACTCTTTTGCCATTCCCTCTTGAAGCGGTCTGGCGCTTCTAAAACAGCATCAATAGCATTTTTGG
Source organism: Candidatus Poseidoniaceae archaeon (assembly GCA_029250385.1). Taxonomy (GTDB): domain Archaea; phylum Thermoplasmatota; class Poseidoniia; order Poseidoniales; family Poseidoniaceae; genus MGIIa-L1. The sequence continues at coordinate 6,112 of JAQXFJ010000070.1, forward strand.
CACGGAAATCCTTGACACGGGCAGTTAAATCAACCGCACCTGTTTGAATTTTGGAACGGCTATATTCAGCCAAAGCCCCAATTCGTTTGGAAAATTTACGACTTTCCATAGAAGGTTCAGGATTATCTTTCCCTTCCGACATAGTCTTCCCATGCTATCCCAAGAGTACCCTCTTCTAATGTTTACCGACTATATGACTAAACTTAATGTTAATACCATACCATCCGTATGTTTGATAGCGGGTAAGTATTGGGCGGGTTGGACCCGTACTATTAACGAGCGTGGGGCCGGTGAGGCATATGCCAACTCCAAGATTGAATGAGAAAAGATGGTCAGTAGACCTAGAGAAGAAAATTCAGACTGAACATTCGTCTGATGCAACAGAATATAATAAGAGATACGGGTTTAATCCTGACTCTGGCAAAGAGATATTTGTCATCGACACACCACCACCATATCCTTCTGGGACTTGGCATATTGGAGCTGTTGCTCAATACTCTATGATTGATGTCATCGCTAGGTCACAAAGATTACTCGGCAAGGAAGTATACTTCCCTTGGGGAGTGGACCGTAACGGAATCAACATAGAATTTACAGTTGAAAAAAATACCAAGAGGAAAATGAAAACTTATGACCGAGCTGAATTTTTAAGGCTATGTCAAGATACCATAGAAGAATTCACGCAAGCCATGAGAAACACCGCTAGGAGAGTCGGTTTGTCCTGTGATTTTGACAAGGAGTATCTAACAGATGCACCAAATTACCGCGCAGTCACGCAAGCAATATTCGTAGAATTATTCAAGAACGGTACTATTATTGAGGATTTACGACCAAATATCTACGACCCAGTCGAAGGCACTACAATTGCTGATGCTGAAGTAGAAAGACTACCACGAAAAACAAAACTCGTTGATGTCAAGTGGCAATTAGATGATGGAACGGAGATAATTATCTCAACAACTAGACCTGAATTAATTTGTGCATGTGGAGTTATTGTTGTTCATCCGGATGATGACAGATATCGACATTTAGTTGGCAAAACAATCTCGCTACCGTTACCCGTTGAGGGTCGAGATAGTACTGTAGAAATTCTGACCCATCCATCAGTTAAATCTGATTTTGGTTCAGGTGTATTGATGGTTTGTTCTTTTGGTGATCAAAATGACGTTGCAGTATTTCGTGAATTAGGGCTAACTCCTTTTCAAGCCATTAATTTGGAAGGACGCATGACAAAAATCGCTGGCCAATGGTCAGATATGACAGTGATTGAAGCCCGTAACTCTGTTATTGAGTACCTTGAAGAAAATGGTAAAGTAGCCAAAATTGAAGAGCGAAATCAAGAAGTCCCAGTATCTGAAAGAGGTAAAAATCCTGTGGAAATCATATTACTAAAAGAGTGGTATGTCAGGCAAACTCATATCCAGGGTAGAATGAAAGAATTAATTGAGGACATAGAATTTCATCCACACAGAAACCGTCAATTTCTAATTGATTGGATGGATAACATAAGTATCGATTGGCCAATATCTCGTCGCAGATGGTATCATACCGAAATACCGATATGGTACAGCGAGGATACCAAACACATCATAGTTCCACCATCTGGAACTTACGTTCAGCCATGGAGAGAATCACCACCTGAAGGCAGTCGAGTAATAAATCGCGACACTCGTCAAGATATCGGTACTTATTCAGAATTGGCTACAGACATGGGCAATATAGTAGGTGAAGAGAAAGTATTTGATACATGGATGGATTCATCAAATTCAAATTTGTTTGTCAGTGGATATCTAAACCAACCTGAGGTATTTGAGAAATCATTCCCCACTGCATTGCGACCTCAGGGCAAAGAGATAGTCAGAACTTGGCTTTACTACACTCTACTAAAGTCTGCTCTCTTACTCGATAAACCAGGCTTCAACCATGTTTGGATTGATGGTTTGGGAATGGACCCATGGGGCAGAAAAATGAGTAAATCATT
>JAQXFJ010000101.1 GCA_029250385.1 Candidatus Poseidoniaceae archaeon
CCTTTCCGTTAAACACAGCGATGGACAAGTTGAGACCCTTAATGCAACTCTGTCTGATAAGTATGATTATTATCTTGAACTTGGTTGGTCTAAAGGTAATTTAGAATCAATTGGTGTAGAGGAAGGGCAGCCATTTTTAGGAGTTGAAGGGCTCTCAGGTAGTACTGCTGGAATCGATAGGTTGGCAGGGCCATTATCTCCAAGGTGGGATGGAAATTTGGCTCAAAAGTCAGTAATGGCCCCGCTTCACACTCTTAGTCTCATGATTGTCCCATTTGAATTACAAGGCGTTGCCATGCATCCTTTTGAGGAATCATTACTAGAAGCGGAAGATAATGCATTTGCTCAAGCATTAGGAACAAATGGCTTACTATTTTTCGTGAACTTATTCTTTTGGTTATTATGGGTTAATATTTTGCTGGGCTTCACAAACCTAATTCCAATGGTTCCATTTGACGGTGGGCATATGTTCAAAGATATGTTACGAGGAATTCTTAATGGGGTAAAGAAAGTAGGTAAGAAATTAAAATTCTGGGACATTAATCCAATGTGGATAGAACATATCTCTAGTAAGGCGTCAAACATATCGTCTTTGGCGTTATTGGGCATGATTGTATTTATCTTGGTTATCCCTTACTTTTAATTAGGCGACTTTTCTTTTTAGTAACTCAGCGAGGATATCTCTTTTTGGTTTATTGTTGTCATTGCTATGGCTAGTAGATTCATTGATTACCACAGATAACTTTGAAGTTCGTTTTTGTAGAGTATCCATACCTTCTACCTCTTGACCAAACTTTGAGCATACCAAGGCAATGAATTCATTTAATGCCATTCCATCGTTCCAATTCAGATATGGTTTTCCATTCCTGGTATTTGGTAGACTTGGAATAAATGGTGCTAATTGCCTTAATTTGCTGTGCAATGTATCGGTCTCAACTCTAAATATTCTCCAAGAATCCCCTCTAACTCCTTTTAGGCGAAAGGCATACAATGGCAATAAGGATGAACGATTGCCCTCATAGACTAGCGAATTATACTGATCTACAGTTCGCCCAGATAAGTATAATTTATCTTTCTTAGAGGATTTTACCTCTATCGGGAAGCATAAATCACCTCTCAAAGCAAGTAAATCACCAGAACCCTCAATCCCAGAGCCAGCAGCCCTTACTACGAGAAAAGGTCGCTTCTCTACTAAGCGCATTTTAGTTTTTTCAATCTCATTACAAGATTTGATTATCGCTTCAACGCCTTTGGATAAGCCAGCGAGAACCTGACGAAGTTCTCTCTCATACTTACTGCTCACGGGTAAACATCAATGTCAAGCGCTTTTGATTACTTCGGTATAATCTTGTTAATTGATTTGACTTTCAAGGGGATAGTAAAATGCGGTAGGTTTGTTGATGCTGAGGTATTGGCCTAGCCATGGCGAGACTGGTAATCCGTACTGAAGATTTCCAATTATCATTCAAACTTATTGAGGAGTTGCGATCAAGAAACATTAAGTTTGAGGTGATTGATATTCATAATGAGATAGTTAATCGCTCAACAATATGGTTTTCATCTCCAACCGAGATCCTCGAGCATCCAACGGCTGGTAAGTCAATACCTGTAAGTTTAGATAGCATCGAATCTGCAGTTTATTCCGCAATTTTTCTGTTAAGAGGAATTGAAAACTCGGTATTTTTGACTATTGGGATAGACCCGGGGCCTTATCCTGGGCTTGCTTGGTTAGTGGATGGGGCATTTATCGGAGTCTCCCAATTAGCCTCAGTCGCTGAACTAGTTCCAGAAATAGAAAAGCTCATCAGATCTCTAGAATTTCAAACCATGCTAATTCGTATTGGTGATGGCGCACCACTAATTCGAGACCAGATAATCAACTACTGCATAGCAAAGAATTGGGTTATTGAACAAGTTAACGAAAGTAAGACCTCTAGTGGTCTAGTTAGAAATAATCATGCTATTTCGGCACTCAGAATTGCTGCTAACAGTGGACAGAGAATATTGCAAATTCGCGAATTAAGGCCAAAACACGGTGACGTAAAATACATTCAAACTCAAAGCCGAAAAATGTCAAATGGTCAAATTACGATAAGCCAACAACTAGCCTTGCTTGTGGCAAAAGGTGAATTAACAATGCAAGAAGCAATTATCGAGCAATCATCTTATTCTTCTGAGGAATAATCAGTTTCCAATTCTGCTTGCCTTAGTTCCGGGGAAGTGTCCATTATTCGCTTCAACCCCATTTCTAAGCCTAATGGTGCTAGTATGATTCCTCCAATCACCATAGCTAGGAACACAAACGAGGAACCAGGTACATATTGGGTTCCTGGCGAACTAGGACCACTGAGCATTAATTTGACAGTACCAAGCCATGGTATTTCTCCGCCCGCTACTCCGACCAACCATGCTTCTTGCACAGGTCCAGCAACTCCCGACGTACTGTGTACTCCAGAGGACCCGTTGACAACTAAACCGCCTTGATCAACCGAACATTGATTATTATCTCCAAGGGT
>JAQXFJ010000103.1 GCA_029250385.1 Candidatus Poseidoniaceae archaeon
GGTAACGAGGGATGGATTTGAACCATCGATCTCCGGGTTATGAGCCCGACGGGATATCCAGACTACCCCACCTCGTTATACAAAGCGCCCGCATTCCCCATTTTCAAACCACCGCTTGCTGAAACAAACCAATTTGGTGTTAAATCTGCCCTAATTTACTAATGATTGGCATTGACTTATCTACTCAGACCGCCCACATAGAATACATGGGGAATGTGGTTAAACGAGCGGTTTTACTAAGTTTGCTCATCGCTTCTGCCTGTTTGGCCGGGTGTACCAGTGATGATGATTCGTCTGACAATGACTCAGTAATTGACTTGGTTGTTTACTACGATGCTACATCGGGGATGATTCAAGAAAATATTCAAAATGGGCAACAAGCTTCTTTTAATGGTGTAGAGCTAACCTTTGATTACGCCTACACTAAATCTGCCGATGGTGATGTAGCAAGTTATTATTTTGAAGCAGGAGACGGTAGTTCTAGAATTACGGTTCAAGCCAATGATACCGGTGAAATCACCTATAATTATGCCACACACGGCTTATTCACTGCAGTTCTGGGAGCGATTGACGAGACAGGAAATGAGGCTAATAAAAGCATAACAATTCGCATCGACAAGCGAACTTTATGGGGTCAATCCAACACTGATAATCCGGACGTTATGATAATCGATACAATGCCTGATTGTGAATGCGATGCACCTAGCAAGATTGCCATTGATTCTACCGTCGAAAATATACAAAACGCTGGCGGATTTTTTGGAGGCCCAATAACAGTAAGCTGGTTGTTAACCGGAGATGATGTTGAAAGAGATTCTGGTCAGGAACAAATTGCTGATGGACAAAACGCGCAATGGCTACATGATGAATTTAATCCGGGGAAACAAAGTTGGTCACTGGAAGTAACACTTAGTGAAAATGATGAACGTGTTAACATTGACCATGATGTAACAATAACATATATGGATGAGGAAAGCAAACCTAATCCTCTTCCTACTAAAGAACAATAGCGGCTTAAATTTCAGTTTCAGCACCGATGAAACTGAAAGTTAAACTGAAATATTGACTTTAATCAAGCGATTAGGAGTCTGAAAAGGGCGTTTTTGCGAAAACATGCGTGTTTAATCTATTCATATACTCCAGCCCGATGGTATAGGTTGGAAGTGAAAGGATGGCGACTAAAGCGAAGAAAAAAACGAAGATTGAAATTGAAAAGAATGAAGACCCTCAAGAGGACACGGTGTTAATGATGGCGCTAGACGATGATGCACCTGAAGTCAAAATTGATGATTTACCAGGCGTGGGACCAGCAACCGCTGAGAAACTGCGCGAGGCTGGGTTTGATGACCTACTATCATTGGCAGTCATGTCCCCTGCTGACTTGGCAGAACAAGCTGAAATTGGCGAATCGGTCGCTGGAAAAATTATCGCAGCGGCTAAAAAGATGGCAAACATTGGCGGCTTCGTATCAGGTGGAGCACTATTAGAGCGTCGAAAAGAAGTTCAAAAGTTATCTGCAAAAGTACAATCAATCGACGATCTACTAGGCGGAGGATTTGAAACTCAAGCCTTGGTTGAAGTATACGGAGCATTTGGCAGCGGAAAAACTCAGATTGGTCACCAATTGGCCGTAAATTGTACATTACCGGTCAGTGAAGGAGGCTTTGATGGTGATGTATTCTACATCGATACAGAAGATACCTTTAGACCTGAAAGAATTACTCAGATGGCTAGAGGTCAAGGTCTAGATCCTGACCAAGTACTTGCTCGAATCCACGTCGCTAGAGCCTACAATTCGGCTCACCAAATGTTGTTGGTAGATGAAATCAAAAGAGTTGGGAAAGGCTTGAACGTCAAGATGATTATTGTTGATTCTTTAACTAGCCACTTTAGAGCTGAGTTCATTGGTCGTGGAATGTTGGCCAACAGACAACAAAAGTTGAACAAGCATTTGAAGGAACTTAAACAGCTTGCAGATATTAACAACGCATTGGTATTGGTAACAAACCAAGTTCACTCAAAACCTGATGCTATGTGGGGAGACCCAACAAAGCCAGTTGGTGGCCACGTCCTTGCGCACGCAAGTACATTTAGACTATACTTGAGGAAAGCTAAAGGTGGCAGAAGAATCGCTAGACTAGTGGATTCACCGAACCTACCAGACGGCGAGTGCGTCTATCAAGTAACAGAAGAAGGACTCAAAGATTGATTTGGCAAGAACTCTAAGGTAGACAAATCGGCTATTATAGTCGAAAATCAGTCGGCACCTTCAAAGATACTTGGACAATCTTACTATCATGCGCCATTTAATTGACCGAGTTTTAGAGTTAAGCGAAGAAGAGCAAGTTAGGGTTTCTCCAAGTGAGGTCCCTCCTGGTCAAGGCAATGAAGATGAACTGAAAGCATTGCTAGAATCGTTGCAACCACGTATCCGAGTTTATGGTGCCGGCGGTGCAGGGTGTAACGCAGTTAGTAGATTAGCAGAAGAAGGGTTATTTGAGAGCAGTTACGTAACTGGATATGCGATAAATACTGATGCACAAGCACTTTTGATGTCCCCGTTGGAAGAAAAAGTGTTGATCGTCAGAACAGCTCGAGGCAGAGGTGCAGGGGGCGATCCAAGCAAAGGTGAAGCTGCTGCACTAGAATCAGAAATGGTCCTTAGAAGAATTACCAATGACACACAACTCGCGATAATTACCGCTGGCATGGGTGGTGGCTCGGGCACCGGTGCAGCTGGCCATATTGCTAGATTAGCCAAGCAACAGGGCGCAATGACAATTGCGGTAGTAACTTATCCTTTCAAGTCTGAAGGGTCGCTAAGAAAGCAAAATGCTGAATGGGGTTTAGAGAGACTTAGGGAACACTGTGATACAATATTAGTAATTCCAAATGAACGTTTGTTAGAAATTGAGGGTGTTAAGGATTTACCGATTGCCAGCGCGTTTAGAGTTGGTGATGAGTTACTTGTACGCTCAATTACTGGAGTAACTGAACTACTAACTACTGACGGCATGGTTAATCTTGACTTTGAAGATTTGAAGGCTGTTATCAAATCTGGTAGCGGAGTTGCCATGATTGGTCTTGGCGCTTCTTCAGCAACAAATAGAGCGGAAGATGCGACTCTAGAAGCATTGCATTCGCCATTACTGGAACTCGATACTACTGACGCTCGTGGTGCGCTGATTAACGTAGTCGGCGGGCCTAACTTGACACTTGGAGAAGCCGAAAAGTGTGCGCAGATTATTCAGGAACGAATCTCGCCCCATGCTAAGATAATTTGGGGTGCTGCTGTTGACCAAAACCTAGGCGATGAAATTAGAGTAATGCTGGTTCTAACTGGAGTGAAGAGTGAACAAATACATGGATCTAGTGAAAACCGCCAACTAAGGGCCCTTAGAAACAAAAGTATTGAGTTTGTTAATTAGTCCTTAACTACCTTGACCAATATGTATAGCAAGACTAGCAATCC
>JAQXFJ010000100.1 GCA_029250385.1 Candidatus Poseidoniaceae archaeon
CTACGTAAGTGGGCAGACGATGACTTTCGTTCAATCAATGCTCAGATAGAATTTTTATTGCAGAAAGCAGTCGCCGAAAATAGACGTGATTCCAATGATGCCTGAACAACAACCCAAGGATTTTTGGCAAGAAACTGCCGAAGAGGAAGCAAAACTCACAGGGACTGTTACTGAGGAAAATTTCACCATCCCACTGGGGGCTACTCACCACGCAATATATCCTCAAACTAGTGCAGTACTTGCTTTAGTTCTAGCGATAATGTCCTTTGCCTGCGGCGGATTAATTTGGTCCATACCAGCTCTATTCATCGCTCTAAACGCTAAGAAAATCACTGATTTTAGCCCTTACCATCCAGACGCAGGCACCGCTCAAGTAGCATATATTGCCTCAATAGTCAACATTGTGTTGAGCATAGTGATAATACTAGGCTACATTGCAGTAATGATTGTCTATGTAACTTGAAAATCAAGAACGTCTTGAGAGTACAAGCACTGCTCCGATCATGGCAATGACAGAGGTGGCAAGTAAGAACCCAGGAGTGGACTCAGAACTCTTGTCACTGTCATCAGCCTTGGCATCATTAGCATCAATACCTGTTCCAACAATGACTTCACCTTTCATGTTCATCATCAAGTGTGGTTCGCAAGCATAGTAGAATGTAGTATTTTCAGTGAATGTGTAAGAGAAGAATACGGTTCCTTTGGCTTCACCGGAATATATGCCGCCAGTTAGGATTTCAGTACTGCTGATGTCTTCTATCTCAGCCACATTGTGCGGCATGTCGGCTTCAGTCCATTCCCAGCAAACTGTTTGTCCAACATCGATGGAGACTGATGGGCGGTCGTATGCGGTGTCTACCACGCCTACAGTTACATCACATGCAACGGTAACTGGTTCTTCGACTACATCAGCAGGTGGCATTAGCACCTTGTCAACAACGTGAATTACACCATTAGACGCTTTGACGTCTGCAAGTATGACTGTTGCATCGTTCACCTTTACGCCATCATCATTTACTGTGAATGTTAGCAAATCTGTGTTGACTGCTGTAGCAGTCATTCCGTCAGTTAGGTCAGATGACATGACTTTTCCAGACACTACATGATATGTTAGAATGTCCGCTAATGTTGCGATTTCCTCATCTGTATCGAACGTAGACAGATCGATTCCAGCTGCGGTGAACGCATCATCAGTTGGAGCAAATACAGTGAATGGTCCGTCACCTTCGAGGGTTGCTACAAGATCTGCTTGAGACAACGCTGCGACGAGAGCAGTGTGGATTCCGGTATTGTTTGCGGTTACAGGAATGGTGGGTGGAGGAAACAAAACCTTGTCAATTACGTGGATGATTCCGTTAGATGCTTGAACATCCGGGCTAACTACAAACGCATCAGGTTGTGAGAAACCAATCAAAACGGTTCCACTGTCAGGTTCAACATCGAATGACGCTTCGTCTCCGTTGGCCATGGTCACAGTAAGTCCTGCAGTTACTGCTGAAGCAGGAACTGCACCTGGTAGGACGTGGTAAAGCAGAATATCCGCTAAAGTTGCTATTTCTTCCGGAGTATCGAACGCTGAAATGTCGATTCCAGCGTTTGAGAAGGCTTGATCTGTTGGAGCGAAAACTGTGAAAGGCCCCTCTCCCTGCAATGTTGTTACCAGGTTGGCTTGTGTTAGCGCTGCTACCAGCGATGTGTGGATTCCTGTGCTCGATGCTACTGTTGGAATATCGCCTGGTACTGCAGACGATGTGAGAGTAAAGTCTGCAAACATGCTTGAATGCACTGTGCAGAAGTAACTTAGCGTGTCCTCAACAGTGAATCCATTTCGGAAGAAAACCGTGAACGATTCATCGTTTGAGATTCCCTCTGTAATGCTTCCATCTCCAGCAATCAAGAGTTCAGCACTTGCTTCAGTTGCATAACCGCTGTCGCTAATGTAGAATGGGTGAGTTGATGGATTGTTGAGTCTTTGGAATTTGTAATTCTTAGTAATGTCAATCTCGGTCATAGCGTTTGTTCCTGCAGAATCTGTGAAAAATTGATAGAATGGAGATGTCATTGAACCATCACCCACGAAAACGTCGGTTGAAGGCATCAGCACTTTATCGATGACATGGATGACGCCGTTTGATGTTTCAACATCAGCACCGGTGACTTTAGCACCGTTCACTTTGACTTCTTCTGTATTGACTGTGAAAGCAAGTTTGTCGCCGTTGAGTGCATCTGTAGTTGTGCTGTCAGACAATCCAGATGACATTACTTTCCCGGACACTACGTGATATGTTAAAATGTCAACCAAGGTTTGGTTTTCACTATCAGTGTCAAAACTTGACAAATCTATACCTGCATCGGTAAATGCTTGGTCAGTTGGAGCAAAGACGGTGAATGGCCCATCTCCGGCAAGTGTGTCAGCCAATCCAACGTGATTTAGTGCTGCAACTAGGCTGTCGTG
>JAQXFJ010000118.1 GCA_029250385.1 Candidatus Poseidoniaceae archaeon
TCCCCTGGTGTGAGCCCGGGAAAATTAAATTGTGGCGCTGGAGTTATCAAATCATTACCTTTTGACTTTGCAAATTCTAGAAACTTTTCGGTTAAGATGCCGCATACTACATGCAGACCTCGATCATTTTCATCAGTATTACAACAACCATCCCGATACCAACCAGTCAGTGGATCTGTTGAACATTCTTGCAGTTCTTTGCCTAGAACATTTAAATTTGGGTTCATATCTATTCCTCAGTGATTCTTGATGATTAATATTTGTAAAAACCTTCACCAGACTTTCTGCCTAATTTGCCGTCTGCCACCATGGCTTTGAGTAACGGAGCGGGTGCATATTTGTCATCTGCTAAGCCCTTATGTAGAACATTCATGATATGTAAAACAGTATCTAGTCCAATTAAGTCTGACAGAGCCAATGGACCGATTGGATGATTCATACCGAGTTTCATGATTCCATCTATTGCTTCAGGTTCTGCAACTCCCTCTTGTAAAGTTAATATTGCTTCATTGAGCATTGGACAAAGGATTCTATTAGAAATAAAACCAGGTGAATCATTGCAAGATAATGCAGTTTTACCCATCTTCGCAGCTGCACTTACCACAGAGGCATTGGTTGAATCACTTGTTGCTTCGCCATTGATAATTTCAACTAACTTCATTATCGGCACTGGATTCATGAAGTGCATACCAATTACCTTGTCAGGCCTACTAGTGGCCTTGGCAATCTCTGAGATGGAGATTGAGGAGGTATTTGATGCTAAGATACATTCCGGTTTACAAATTTGGTCAAGTTCGGAAAAGATGGACACTTTCAAATCCATTATTTCTGGAACTGCTTCAACTACCAAATCTACTGAGGAACAATCATTACGATCTATTGAGGTAGATATTCTTGCGCGTGCAGCGTCTGCATCAGACTGAGTCATGCGTTCCTTGGCGACCAGTTTGCCTAGTGAACGCTCAATAGTCGAGATACCTTTGTCCACATAATCCTGCTTGATATCCACCATCACTACATTATATCCAGCACATGCTGCAACTTGTGCAATTCCATTTCCCATTTGTCCTGCGCCAATAACTGCAATACTATCCATGTCAATCCCGTAGTCCGTCCCAGTCACACTAGATTCTTGAATATGTGGTATGTAGGGAGAATTGTTAATTACCGGATTGAGACAACTTTGCTTATGGTTGAAATTCTCTGCCCACACTGTGAAGGCGAAATAGAGCTCGATGATGATGCGTCAGGGGAATTTGAATGTCCATTATGTGATGGTGAATTCGAATGGAATGTCGAGGAAGAGGAATCGTTTGATGATGCTGTGCCACATACGGACAACCGAATAATGACCACTGACTTCAATGAAATGCCAGCGGTTCCAAAGGTTGCAGGAATTGCTTTTTGTATCTACATGGGCTTAGTTATCATATTGGGTCTAGGGGGCGTAATCATGGGATTAGCGCTTAGTAGCGCAGAATCGGAATATGGCTCAGGAACTTCGTTTGGTCTTGTTTTTGTGATTATTTCTCTAGCAATCACTGCCTTGGCAACTGTTGGCATGGGTTTTGGAATTAAAACTGCAAAAGGTGAATTTATTCCATTAATCGTGATTACCTGCATCTCTGGTTTGATGTTCCTTTTCTCTGTAATCGGATATGAAGATGCTAAAGACATACCGTCAATACTTATTGCGCTGGCGTTTACTGTCGGAAACTTGTGTTGTATCTTCGTACCAATACTAAAAGCCCAATTTACTGGCGTTTTAATCGGTAGTTCTGGTCCAAGAACACCAAAAAAGATGGTCAATGAATTTGATAAAAGCAAATCTATTCACCCACTTGAATGGGCTGGACATGGAGTTTCTTTAGTGATGTTAATCATGGTAATTGTTTGCTTGACTTCTAGTTCTTGGTATACAATAAGTTATGAAGGCGATGATATTTTATCGATGGGGTTATCTGAAATTGAACTGGAATACGGATTTGGATATGGCAGTGATTCTGCAACATACTCCGAACTAGTTGAAGATGAAGAAGACTACTATGAGGCACGATGTCTTGATG
>JAQXFJ010000124.1 GCA_029250385.1 Candidatus Poseidoniaceae archaeon
TCACACTAGGTGGGCAACTCACGGTGGAGTAACCGACCCCAATGCTCACCCTCACCTATCAGAAAACGGTAAGGTGGTAATAGTTCATAACGGCATTATTGAAAATGCCCGACTCTTTAGATCAATACTAACTCGAAAAGGAGTAGTATTTCATAGTGAAACAGATTCTGAGGTGATTTCACATATTCTAGAATATGAACTAGCAAGAGATAATTCACCAACTAAGGCATTGCGTAGGACGCTCTCTAAACTGGTAGGAACCTGGGGGCTATGTGCTATTTTCTTGGAACATGATGTTATGGTGTGCGCTCGAAATGGTTCTCCACTGATTATCGGACAAGGTGATGGGGAAACATTCGTATCAAGCGATCCTCATGCGCTATCCACACATACACAGCGAGTTGTATTCATGGAAGATGGCGATATCGCAACCTTGACTCATGATAATATCACAATGACTAACATCCATGGACATTCTTTTGATACAGATGTTACCATCCTTGAGGAAGAATGGGAAGAAGCGGTACTTGGTGACTTTGAACATTATATGTTGAAGGAGATTTATGAACAACCGGATGCCCTAAGGCAATGTATCAACGGACGGTTTGATAGAGTTAGAGGGAACGGCCGGCTAGGTGGTCTGAAACTGACGCCACTCGAACTTTCTAAACTCCCACACGTCAGGTTACTAGGCTGTGGTACAGCAAACCATGCTGCAGAAATAGGCCGGTTTTTGATTGAATCCCTAGCTAGAATTCCATCATTTGCTCATATCTCTAGTGAATTTAGAACCAATGAGCCGGTGATAAACCCTAATGCTCTACACTTCGCAGTATCACAATCAGGAGAAACAGCCGATACTTTATCGGCGGTAAAAGAAATTCTTCTAAAAGGCGGTAAAGTTCACGGTGTGGTAAATGTGGTCGGCTCATCAATTGCTAGACTATGTGGTCAAGGAGTTTACATTCACTCAGGACCTGAACAAGCTGTAGCATCGACTAAGGCTTTCTCCAATATGGTGACTGCGCTAACTATTTTCGCTATTCAAGTTGGCCGTTCGAGAACCTTGAGCAAGGAAAAGGGCAAGGAAATAATCGACAATCTTCAACAACTGCCGCACTTAATTGAAGAGTATCTAGAAAATCAAGGACCTATAATGGAAGCCGTTGATTTAGTAAAACATGCCAAATGTGTATTATTTCTAGGCCGTGGCATATCAGCACCTGTGGCCAAAGAGGGCGCACTAAAATTAATGGAAGTTGCTTACATTCCTTGCCTGGCATACCCTGCTGGTGAGATGAAACATGGCCCTATTGCATTATTAGAAGAGGGTAGTCCAGTTGTCTTCGTTGTACCTAATGACCACGTAAAAGAAAAATCACGTTCGGCAATCCATGAATGTCGTGCCAGAGGTGCTAAAATAATTTTAATTCACGAGGCTGGTGACGATATTAGTGGGGAAGGAGACATAAATATTCCAATTCCACAAGTCAATAATTATCTTTCACCAATGCTTTCGGTAATTCCTCTGCAATTAATTGCTTATCATACAGCACTAGCACTTGGTTGTGATGTAGATAGACCAAGAAACTTGGCGAAATCAGTTACTGTTGAATGATTAAAGAGTGGTAAATCTCTGTTCTTCAGACTTCCACGTGAACGGTTTATATCCTAGAATATGGTTAGTGTGACGCATCTTGATCACGCTTAATTTTCTACTGACATCATCATTGGAACGTTCCATTACCAGATGGATTACACCATCTGCGAGGTAATCTTCAATGCCATATTCACCAAATTGTTTGTGATCCTCTCCAGTCATTTCACAGATGAAGAATGAAGTCAGTCCTAGTCTTCTAACCGCCTCAAACAATCGGAAAATTTCATCCCTTGGGTTTTCCATTTTTGTCAGGGTGAAGAATGCACCTAATGAGTCAAACACCAGTAATTCAAACCCGATAGATTGCCGGTATGACGTCAATTGCTTGATTAATTGACCCATCCAATCTACTCGATTACTCATACCTTGCTCATCCAGTTGGACTCGTAAGTCTACTAAGTCGATAATCGCAATACGATTTCTAACTCTAGGGTCATCAACATTCATTCCCATATTGCCCATATGGGCGCGCAGGGATTCTTTGCCTTGCTCCAGGGTGATATATATTCCACTGGTCTCCCCGTACAATACTGCGTTGTAGAGCATGGAAAAAGTCAGACTTGACTTCATTGCCCCGGATGCACCTGCCACTAAGCATATGTGTCCTTGTGGGATTCCGCCCTGCATATTTTCGTCTAATCCTTCAATGTGGGTTGGTATTCTTTCTATTCCAGACATTCGGCCACCGTTTGTCGGATTGCAATCAATCACTTGAATATGTCTAAAAATTGGAGCGTGCAAAAATAACAATGTTGATTCAGTATAATGAACGCCTTTGGTTCATGAGGGTATGGCTGGCTTCAGCGTCAAACCGGCGCAAGGAGATGTTGCTGCCACTGTTTCATAACCTTCAATGCCAAGCACTTGAGTTGGTTGACGAGTCATCCAATGCAAATACGGTACCAGGACAGATATTAGAAATCTGTCAAAAAAAAGCTGCTGCGGTAAATAATTCACAGGATTTTGAGGTGGTGATTGTTAGTGATACAATGCTACAAGACCCGGATTCTGACGATTTAGCCATGGGTAAAGCAAACGATGCTATCGAAGCGGCGGCTATGCTGCATCGCTTGTCTGGCCGTCGACATAGGGTTTGGTCTGCTACCGGTATTTTTTACCAGGGTGAATGGGAATTTCATCTGAATCAATCCATTGTAGAGTTTGATACACTGACTGATGATGTTCTTGTTGAAATGGTGTTAAACAAATCTTGGGTTGGTAAAGCCGGTGCTTATGATTTAGCTGGTCCAATGAGTAAATATGCTCGATTAGTTGAGGGAGATGAGGCTACTGTTCTAGGGATTGCCGCTGATGCAATGGAATTATTAGTTTCACTAAGTAATTACGAGATATAACGCTCATAATGCATTGGCATTCGGTGCCACGTATCCATTGATAGAATCAAATCCTTGAACAAGACAATTACCATAAAAATCATCATTGATCCTAAAGCAAAATTCCTCATGAAGAAGTATACTAAATCTGAATCGTCACCAAATATAGTTACTTTGAATCCAATCATAAGTAACGATGCCACTCCGATTGCATTAAATGTCAATAATTTGTAAAGTTTAGAACGACTATGAATCGACTGGTGTAAATGGTCCCTGTGGAGGTAAACTCCTGAGCCCCATATTGAGAGCATAGCCGTCGAGAATATTAGAGTCACATAAGAAATATTGGTGAATTTCCCTTCATCTAAATTTGGAATTAGTGCCATAACTCCGGCTACCAAAAAATACCATTGAGCAGAACCGATTAGTGTTGAATGAGGTTTTGCATTTTTGCCAACTGCAAACCGCAGCATTTTAAGCGGCCTAGTAGAAATAAATGCCCATAAAAACGGCAGAGATTGAGTGACATTTGCTAACTTTTCTGTTACCTGACCTCTTTCATACATCAAGACTGAGAAGCAATGAATGAGGGCTAGAACCAGATAAATGGCAACTACTGGTCTAAAATCATTGAATTTCACCAAATCCCATGATAGCCTTCTGTTAAAGTGAGCCAGAATTAGGGTTAGGGCAATAGTGCCCATCATAACAACAACATTGAATGAAAAACCGAAATCAAGTAAACCAGTATTTTGCCGGAAAATCCAACAAGACAAAATGACTAGTGCTGAAACAGGGATAAGCAGTGCTGGTATCATTGCGATATTGCCACAATTAATTCCATTACTCATCGCACTGAGGTGTAATTTCCAACTAGGCCAAGCGATGGTAAACACTCCCCAACATAATAGAACAAGTCCAACGGTTGCCATCTCCAACATCAACTGTAAATCATTGGTAAAAATCCCACCAATAATCAGTAGTTGTCCAATAATATTGACCAATAGATACTGATTTGAGTGAGTATGCGTGTATGC
>JAQXFJ010000127.1 GCA_029250385.1 Candidatus Poseidoniaceae archaeon
CTTCCCCAGTACATTGTTTCAGGGTATTCCCATCCAAAGTGCTCGTAGAGTAATGTCTGCTTACGTGTTGAATCCATCAGGTCTTTACCACGGATAATATGGGTCACTCCTTGCAAATGATCTTCAACAGCGCTTTGGAAATCTAACAACGGCCACACACGGTACCTTGAAGCTATTTCCTTTCTTGGATGAGGATTTTTTATAGTGTCTTGAATTCGTAATGCTGGCCAATCTCTGAGAGCAGGATTTTTTAGTTCCATGTCAGTTTTTACTCGCACCACAGCGTCCCCGGGTACAAATGTGCCATCTAGCATTTTATTCCACAAATCGATATTGAGTTCAGTTTCATTTGCTCTGCATGGACAATTTGTTTGGCTAACTCTAAACTCTCTAAATTCATCAGCACTACATTGGCAAACATAGCCAAAACCTCCGCTCAGCATAATGTCTACGTGTCGATAATATTCGTTGATTCTATCACTGGCTATTACAATTCTATGAGGCTTGAAACCAAGTAACCATTCAGCCTCTTGTTCAATAATTCCATAGGCTTCTGGAAGAGGAGGTTTGACAGTAGTATCTGTGTCATCAAATCGTAATATTAGTTCACCTTCATACTCTTTGGCATATTCACCATTGATGATTATTCCTCGTGCATGGCCAAATGATAACGGACCATTCGGGTTAGGTGCAAATCTCAATACGACTTTCCCTTTTTGAGCTGAATTTAATTCAGGTAAACCCTCTCTTCTTGTTTGCTTTTCCCTTTCTTCTAGTAAGTGAGGTGCTTCGTTTTGCAATATTTGTCGTAAGTAATCAAGCCCTTTATCCCCTGCTAAATTATTTGCTTGTGCGACTTTCTTGGCTATTAAGGGACTTAGAGATTTACCATATTGTCTTAAATCTTGACGCATACCCATTATCCTACCAATTACTGAACCTGGATTCGCTTTTCCAGAGTATTCAATGGCATTTTGGATTGCCATATGCCATAACATTGTATCTGTTGCTTCATCGGGAGTCCAGTCCATGCCAATCAATTCCCCCTAACACCAGTCCTTGATGAATTGAATGGTTGATTTAAAATAAAGTAGTTTGATTACCATCAGAAATCAATCTATCAGGTAATTCAATATCGTGTTTTTGCGACCAAATCCGCTTAACTGTCGACCATGACCAACGAAGTTCTTCATGGGGTTTGTCTCCTATCAAGATATGAACTGCGTCAACTGTTTTTTTATCACTTGGATAGCCTGACCCAATTGGAAAGCCAACCTTATTTTCAATCTCAGTTATACAATGGTCTCTGTGTTGTTTTGCCAATATACTAGCCATCCCAACTATGGGGTAATTTTGATCTGCTTTGTGAAAACTTACCATTTCAGAATTAGGCCAAGGCCATTGGTCAATTAATGCACTTATTCTCCTAGTAAATCGTTTCTCATCTACATCACAAGCATCATTAGTTATCATGAAACCATTATCGTTACCTACCAATGCTAATTTGTTAATAGCTTCGGCAAATAACTGAGTTTCTAAAATATTTAGACCTTTATTTGCCACGGCTATATCTATTCGTGATGGTGGGCAAGATATGACTGAATATTTCCATCCTCTTGTTTGGCAATTTTCAAAGAACCATGTGCGAATTGTTTCACGCTTTTTTTTACTCAAATCTTTCGAATCTTTGACTCCAGCCTCAACAAGCATTTGTATGTCTCCTTCCGGAATACAAACACACCCAACAACTAGTGGACCAATCACTGGTCCTCTACCAGCTTCATCAACCCCAATGTGTAACATAATAATCTCAAAAATCTAAATCATCTTCATCAGGCAACGGAACAGATTTAGTAAATTCTGTTGCTATTTGCTCCCCATCATCTAATATATTTCTCGGGTCACTACGCTTGGTCATTTTTGGATTATATTGTGCTTTAGGCAGTTTTTCATTGTCACTAACGGGCTGGTTAATTCCTCCAATGTCTATTGCATTAAGTAATTCATCGGCTTCATTTCTAACTGTTGTTTTGTCATGGGTATCCAATACTAAAGCAGCCGCATCCCTTAATTTTTCATCAATTGGGGCCGTAACAGGTTTTGATTGGCCAGCGCGATTTTTGAACGACCGCTCAAACCGCTCGGAAGCAATTTCCGGAGATTCAATTGGCGTAGTTTCTACTTTTTTGGCAGCAAATTTAACCAACCAATCATCTTGTTTTTCAGATGTGTTTACAGAATTTACCGTATTAATCATGGTTTGATTTTCTAATCGGTCATTTCGATCTCTTAGTGCTTTATTGATTATTAGACCCGATGCTAATATTGATATTATTATCCAGAACCATGACTTTACAATATCGGTGGTTATCTCCACATAATCTCCTAACGTTTTTTCAGATGTCTTTATTTCATCATCTTGCCAATTAGTCCCATAATATTGGACAGATGTGGTAAATTCGATTGGCTTATCAGGGGTGAAAATAGACCTTATTGATACATTGAGGTACATTGTCCCATTGCTAATTTGGTCTACAGGAATCTCTGCCCAACCTCTAACAGTAAAGTTAGAAGCTAAGTCTATATCATTTATTTCGAATGATCTTGGATATTCAACGCCACTTTCATAAATTGCTCCATTAGGGGGGATAAACGACATTTCTGTAAAGTGTGAACATTGTAATTGAACAATAATTCCGTCCACTGCATTTCCATCATTACGTAGGGTCATAGCGATGTTAAACCTACCAATAGCATCATTTTCCTGGACCAAATTTTGTAAAGACCAAGATATTTCGGGTGCAATTACCACATCAAAATTAATCAACACTGGATTTTGATTAGAATTGGTTAGCGATATTGCAATTGTGACCTTTCCATTGTCAAAAGCGCTTGCATCTTGATTTGCCGTTATAGTTAGACTGCTGACGTCGACAAAAGAATTCTTACCAATTTCAAGCGAATAAGTTCCAAGAGACAGACTCACAAAGTTGGGTTGTTCAATAATCTCTAGCAAATAATTATCTTGATAATTACCGTCATTATAAATCCGGAAACTGGCATCACATGACTCACTTGGTAACAATTGCGAGCAATCATCAGAAATGAGGTCTGCATTCACTTCTCTTTGCCAGACTACTGCTGTTTGTAGGTCGACATATTTAGCCCGATTAGTCGCTCCACTAGGTGTTATTATTACCCTGACATCGATTTCTCCTTGATTATAATTTGGTGATTGGAAACCAATTTCAAAAGTTCGGGAATTAGTTGGTTGAATAAACTCATCCTCATAACCGCCAAAAACAGCTATTATCCAACCATTGTAGTCTATTCTATCAGATACTGGCACCCCTATTATTGGGTCGCCTTGACTGTCAATTACTTGTAAATCAATGCTCATAATATTTTCAATATTACCAACGTTAGTGATTGTAACTGGTGTTCTACCACTGGAGTCTGGTGACAACGAAAGGTTGGTTTCTTGTTCCAAAATTGACACATTTCTAAATTCTGACATCAATAAGTCAAAGTTCCATGTAGTGGTACACTCATCTAAATTAGATGTTGCTATCAATGAAAAGCGTGGACCAGATTCGAATAGTGGCTGTGAGTTTATCACTTGTGGTACTTGAATCCACAGATAGATATACTTCAATTGATTTGGTGTAAAATACTCGTAAGATGTTAGATTTTCTGTATTATTCATGGTCCATCCCCATTGCCAATTTGAGTTTGTCGCTAAGGAAAAAGTGACATTGTCACCAAATAAACCATAATTTGTCATATTAACTGCTAAATTTGTCTTAATCCCCGGGTCTACCACGAATTGTGAGTCACCATTTACGCCATACTGCAGATTGGATCGCTTAGAAATTACTAAATTAAATTGGCTCTCTATGCTTAATTGTGAATCTAGTGATGATGTAATAGTAATCACTGCATTAACCGTTTGATATGGGGCATAATCATCACAGGTAAAATAGAATTTGAATTGTCTAACTTGTCCTTCTGATAATTCATATTCACCTGGCAAATTGCTAATTGAGATGTTGTCTGGAAGTGTGTGTTGAAAAGAAATTTCATTAACCTGTCCTGCAATGTTTCTTACCGTAATAGAGGCTTCAATAGTTTCGCCTCGATGTATGACATGTCTTGTTGTTGAATCTAATTCCAAAATTTCGTTTTCGAGATTCGCAGCACTATTTTCAACCATCGGCGTGAAAATGCACAAGACCAAGACTAGTGCAACCAATGCCCTGCGCATAGTTTCTGTAATACAATTAGCATATCAAATAATGCTATTTGTTGTGTAAGATTATACCGGGTCTGGAATAGCCAGTAATATTTGGGCAACAGAAAACTCTGCGCCGTTTAGTGGCACCTTTAGTTCGAATTGTTCGGCCACATTTGGGTCTATCTCTCCAAAGCAACCAATATGAATCCCATTTACTGACACCTTAGCAGCTCTTCCAGCTAGCCAAGGTCCATCATTATCTGGAAGAGGAGTTATCTCATGGTTTTGCGCCCCTAAATCTCTCAAGAATGCTTGGATTTTGCCTCGAATTGCTGCAAATCCGCCACTTCTTTCTGCCACTAAGAATGCTAATCTAGTGGAATTGTGATGGCCTCTTACAACTGTACCCAACTCGTAAACGCTTTGTGGCAAGTCATGATGGCGATTACTTGATAATAACCTTAGCAAGCCAGGCATCAGATATTGTCTTAGTAATGTATGATCAATAGTGATTGGGTTGGTAATCCTAGTAACTTCGCCAACATTGTCCCAACGCATCATGGTGAACTGATCAAGGTCGTTGGATAAAGTAAGGGATTGTATCTGCATCATGCCAAGTCCTTGCATTGAATCTCTAATTCTTCTTAGGATATTATTGTCCTTCCTTGGGACAGCAGTCATTGGTGATTTTGCTATGTCGGTTCCTAAATTTTCATAGCCATGTCCAATCGCAATATCTTCTAGTAAGTCAACTGGATGTAATATGTCAAATCTCCATCGCGGCATTGATAAGTTGATAAAATCATCATCTTTGCTGATTAGTGTACCACCCATTCGGTTTATGGCACTTGAAATTTGTTTTTCTTCTAGGCTGTCACCAATCAAGCCATTCAACAGTTTTGTGGGTAACTTATGTTCAATAGCATCTCCGTTAGGTAGGTGATTAACCGTTCCATCGCAAGCGGTTACTTTGACAGATTCAATGGT